>JACRMT010000013.1 GCA_016214855.1 Nitrospirota bacterium
ACGTCATACGTTGCTCTTGACTGCTTCTCTGTCTCGGTGATACCCTTCTTCATGGTGGTGGCTCCTTCCTTTGTTGTTTGGTCGCAACTTGAAAGGATACACCGCCTTCTATCTATTTACACACTTTTTGATTGTATCTCCCCGTAGATGCTTTTATGGTATCTACCTGTATATGCTTTTCCAGCACTGCTCACCATAATCCCACCCGTTGCGTCTGTTACTAAGCAGTTCATAAGTATGAAGAAATTCAATTATAAAATCCCTCCTTCCCTCCCTTTGCTAAAGGGAGGAACTATTCCCCTCTTTGGCAAAGAGGGATGAGGGGAGATTTGTGAATAATGTCCACTTACTTTTGAACTTATCAGTAAGTCAAAATTAATTAACTCTATCAAGATGTTATCGTGAGGTCAAGGGGAAATTGCCTGGAGTTTCCTGAGTTTTCATCCGAACTCGAACTGGAGCTGGAAATCATCCATGCCGGCAGGGGACAATCCTCGTAATGCTGTTTTGTCAGGGAACAAGAGATTGAATATTCCGTCAGCTATGGCATAGTTGAAGAAGCTCGGCACACCGAAGAACCGTTTGGATATCAAAAAGACCCTCTCTACCAGCAATTTCAGTTTTATATTCTGCCCAAGATACACTGCTGCAAAATACGACACTGCAAGCACCAGCACCACGATGTTTCGTATGCTGATATAGCTCCTTACCCGTATATCCTCAAGGTTATAGCACTGCTTGATATACCGGAACGACTCATCACATTTCCACCGGGCCAGATAGTATTCAACGATCTTCCAGATGCTTTCCTTCTTCCGCATATTCACCTGACAGCTTGTCAGCAGCATCATAGGCTTCAGGCCAAACCCCTTTACCACAACAAGAAAGAGCTTATGATCATAGTCGGGAAGTTTTATCGCAACGGCATTGTATCGGACAGCCCGCCGCTTTTCTTTGCCGTCGTCGTAGACAACGATAACACTCTCATGAGGCATAGGCAATGTCATAGCCATATCCAGACAGTGTTTCCGCTTTCCCTTATGAATAAGGTCCCGTTCCTTCAGGCGGATCACAAATCTTGCTGGGGTATCCTTGCTCAGGTAATGCTTGTAGATCACTCCCCGATCGCCGCCGCGGTCTATGGCATGAATGCCCTTGTCCCCGATATGACTCTCTACTGTCCTTATCGCATGAAGGAGTTCAGTGTTTTCGCTCTTGACCGCATCATAGGCATACGCCTCACAATACAGCGGAATCACACGGGTGCTTTCGATATCCGCTGCCACGATCTTGCACAGATGATATCCATTGCCTACTTCATGCTCACTGCCGTCATACACCTTCCCTAAAAACTCCATTTTCCTGGCATATTTCTTCCGGATGTCGCCGGGTCTATGGCTATGACCATGTCATCGCTTACCTTTGCTGCTCCAAGGCGGCATATCTGTTCGTTGATCTCTTCGGTAAAATCCTCGTCATCAAGATTCCGTGACAACCGGTCTTCCGTCTTGATCAAGGCCTGCTCTTCTTTGAGAGTCCTGGCTATATTGCTCAGCTTTACGTCTTTTGCTGCCTGTATCCCATACAGCATCTCCTTGATAAGCTTCCGCTTGGCTTTGTTGAATCCCGTAGAGATGATTCCTGAGTATTTCGATAGCTGTCCCTTCAGATTGGCTGCTGTCTTAGAGTTATCGCTCATGGCTCCTCCATCTCAGCCACAGTCAAGGCTTTCCTTATGATAGAGCATCTGAAACTCAGGAATCTCCATTTTTACAAAAAATGCATCAGGCAAGATGCTGATTCAGTGTTTACCCTTCTATTTCAACAGCTTAGACCTTTGTGACAGGAAAAACTCAGGAAACTCCAGGAAATTGCAGACCCGAGGAACCCGTCAGTTATGAGGGGTCTTTTTCAAGAAACCCCTCCTTGCCAAGGAGGGGAATGGGGAGGTTTTGATTGATTTCCCAATACCCCTCCCAACCTCCCCTTGCAAAGGAGAGGAGGCGCACCCCTCATAACTGAAGCGTTTATATTTTGCTTGACATGCCATGTAACACGTGTTACCTTTGTATCATGAATAACACAAAACGAAAGACCAAGCAAACACCCTGCTGGCTCCTCTTCTTCTACAGCGTCCCTTCCCGGCCGGTGAGCAACAGGATGAGGATATGGAGAAAGCTGGCAAAGGCCGGGGCTGTCCAGATGAAGGGGGCTGTGTACATACTGCCTTTCAATGAGGAGCACTATGAGTTCCTTCAGTGGCTCGTCTCTGAGATCGCCGGCATGCAGGGTGAGGCCGCGGTCGTCAGCATCGAGAAGATCGATACCATGAAGGATGAAGAAATTATAGCCTCTTTCGATCAGCAGAGGGCAGGCGAGTACAGATCTTTGCAGAAGTCCCTTGATGATCTTGGCCGAAGGCTGAGCAGCATACAAAAGGGCTCAAGGTCCCAGAACGTGAAAGGGATATCAGATCAATTTGCAAAGCTCAAAAAAGAGTATGAAGAAATTAAAAAGATCGATTTCTTTTCCTCTCAGGAGGGGGCAACCTTAGGCGAAAAGATAAAGCGCATCCATGCTGATCTCAAGAGTGTTTCAGGCGCTGAAATAAAGCCGGAAAGGCCTGCCGCGCTGATAGTAAGATCGCCTGCTGATTATCACGGCAGAACGTGGATAACGAGAAAACGGCCGTTCATCGACAGAATGGCATCAGCCTGGCTCATCAAGAGGTTTATAGACCGTGCTGCTGCCTTTGATTTTATTGATGAAAAGGATATGGAGGCGGTCAGCAAAAGCTTTGTAACCTTTGATATCCGCGGAGGAGAGTTCACCCACAGCAATGACATGTGCACCTTTGAGGTGCTCATGAGATCCTTTGGCCTCAGGGATAAAACACTCAAAAAGATGTCTGAAATCATCCACGATCTCGACATGAAGGATGACAAGTTCCACGCGGTCGAGGCAAAAGGCATGGAGAATATCCTTGAAGGCATACGCCGCACCGCAAAGAATGACCGTGATGCTCTTGAGAAGGGCATGACCGTGTTCGAGATGCTGTATGCATCAAAAGGCTGAGGAGAAAGACAAATGAGCCTGGTTCAGAAACCGTCTTTCAAAGAGGCATTTTTCTACTGGCTGAAACTCGGCTTCATAAGTTTCGGCGGACCGACCGGCCAGATCGCGATGATGCACAAGGAAGTGGTTGAGAAAAAGAGATGGATGCCGGAAGACCAGTTTCTGCACGCTCTGAACTTCTGCATGCTCCTGCCCGGTCCTGAGGCACAGCAGCTGGCAACGTACATAGGCTGGACACTCAACAGGACCCGGGGCGCCCTTACCGCCGGGATACTCTTTGTGCTGCCGTCGGTCTTTCTTCTCTGGGGACTGAGCTGGGTTTACACTGTATACGGGACCATACCGTCCGTTGCAGCCCTCCTGTACGGCCTGAAACCTGCTGTGATGGCTATCGTAGCAGAGGCAGTGATCAGGATAGGCAGGAAGTCCCTGAAGAGCAGCGGACTTGTTCTTCTTGGTGCGCTGTCTTTTATTGCCATCTATTTTATAAATGTCCCGTTCCCGGTGATCGTCTTCGGCGCCGGTGTAATCGGATATCTGTTGAATAAGCAATTAACCGGCAGTTCAAAAGCACCCGGCCCCGCAGCTGCCGAGACTGTTTTGCCAGCTGCGTCAGGAGGCTGGTCCAGAACGCTCAGAATCGCGACCTTCGGGATTATCCTCTGGTTCTCCCCGGTCATTCTGCTCGGTACATGGCTTGGATGGGACTCGATCCTTGTTAATATCGGCATCCTCTTCAGCAAGGCAGCCCTCGTGACCTTTGGAGGCGCATACGCAGTGCTCGGATATATCGGCCAGCAGGCGGTGACCCACTATGCCTGGCTCACACCGGAGCAGATGATGGACGGTCTTGCACTTGCCGAGACCACGCCCGGTCCGCTCATCATGGTGAATCAGTTCGTGGCCTATGTTACTGCGTACCTTCACGCGCCCGGGATATCCCCTGCCATAGCAGGTGCGATCGGAGGGCTGTTAGCCACATGGGTGACGTTTGTGCCCTCGATGCTCTGGATATTCATCGGTGCGCCCTATATAGAGGCCTTGCGCCAAAATGCAAAGCTCTCATCCGCCCTGACAGCCATAACAGCGGCAGTTGTCGGCGTAGTGCTCAATCTGGGAGTGAACTTTTCTCACCACACGCTCGTCTCTGATGCCGGACGTTTCGAGTGGTATGCACTTGCAGCATCGATCGTCACCTTCATCGGTATGACAAAGTTCAAGTGGGGAATGATCCCGGTGATCATCGGCTCTGCGCTGGCCGGATATGTATGGAAAGCAGTTTTATGAAAACCCTAATAATCAGGAGGAATTACCATGGATAGTGCAAAAATGTGTCCTATCGTAAGCGAAAGGATTCTGGTTGCAACAGACGGCTCCGAATATAGCAAGGGAGCTATTCGGGAGGCCATCGGCTTTGCGAAGATATGTTCAAGCAGGCTTTACATCATGTCTGTTGTGGAAGTGATAGCAGATGGAGAAACATCAACACAGCAGGTTGAGCAGGAGATGGAGGCAGCGGCCCAGAAACATCTTGATGCAGTGAAGGCTCAGGCGCTGAATGATGGTGTAACGTGTGAAACATTCATTTCTTATGGCGATCCCCATCAGAACATCGTGGACGAAGCTGCAAGGAGAAAGATCGATCTGATATTTATCGGCAGGCGCGGGACAACAGGGATGAAAAAACTGCTTATGGGAGAAGTGGCTTCAAAGGTGATCGGCCATGCCGATTGCAAGGTCATTGTTGTGCCAAAGGCTGCTGTAATCGGCCCCAGGACTCTCCTCATTGCAACAGACGGTTCTGGACACAGTATCGCCGCTGCTCGCGAAACGGTCAAGATCGCGAAGAGATGCGGCAGTAACATTATTGTGCTCTCCTCCATGCGCTCAGAAGACGAACTGCCGGCTGCAAAGGCCAACATTGACCAGGTCCTCTCAATGGCAAAGCAGGAGGAGATTCCAGCTGAAGGTATAACACCCCTGGGCCGGTCTAAAGATGTGATTGTCGAAACTGCCGGAGGTCGGGGCGCAGATCTGATCGTTATGGGCATACCGGTGAAGTCGGCCTTTCAGAAGATTTTTTCCGGGAGTGCCACGGAACAGGTGATAGGCAAGGCTGGATGTGCTGTATTGATCGTAAAAGGCGATGACTCGCCGGCTACCAACTAAAGGAGGCTTATTATGAAAGAAGTGACCGAGATGGCAGTAAAACTGATGGCAGCGTCGGCGCGGACAGCGCCGAAGGCTGGCGGCAAGGACTTTCTCGAGATCGTGGTGATCACAAAGGATGAGGACCTGAAAGCAATCGCAGAGTCGATGAAGGCATACGCGCCGAAGAGCACGAACGAGGCCTTCTGGCTGAGGGACGCCTCGAACATCGAAAATTCCCAGGCACTCCTCCTGGTCGGTCTGGCAAAACCGGTGACTGCGGGATATGACTGCGGCGCCTGCGGTTATCCAACCTGCGGTGAATTTGCAAAGAACAAGCAGATGACAGACAAGGAGATGGGGTACACCGGTCCGCACTGCGTGATGAGGATGATTGACATCGGCGTTGCCCTCTCGTCAGCAGCAAAGACCGCGAGCATATTGAATGTGGACAACCGGGTGCAGCAGCGGGTCGGAGCTGCGGCACGTGCGATCGGCCTGATCAAGGGTGAGGTGGTCATGGGCATTCCGGTCAGCATAACCGGCAAGAGCATCTATTACGACCGGCAGACAGCAGCGAAACACTGAGATGAAATGACCAAGCCGAAAATGATGAAGTCATTTATTTTTATAATCCCTCCTAACCTCCCTTTGCTAAAGGGAGGCACTGCCCCTCTTGGGCAAAGAGGGGCAAGGGGAGATTTATTGATTAATGCAAACTCGACTATGAGAATCCTGTCATGAACATACTCTCGCCATTTACTGCACTCTGCACGGTCGGCTTCTTTGCCCGGCTTTCCTATGCCCTTGCAAGGAGCCCGGTGCTCCCCCTCTTCGCGCTCTATTTAGGCGCTGGGCCTGAAGCGATCGGCTTTGCGGTCGGCATCTCAACCGTTACCGGGATATTTTTCAAGCTGCCGGCAGGAGCTCTTTCAGACGTGATCGGCCGGAAGCGCACCATGTTGATCGGCCTGGTCTTCTTTGCTGTGATGCCCTTCACCTATCTTCTGGTGAAAGATTACAGCCTGCTGGTCATCATCAGGTTCATACACGGCCTTGCAACCGCTATCTATGGCCCCGTAGCCATGGCAGTTGTCGCAGATATAGCAGGCAAAAACAAAGGCGAGATGCTTTCATGGTTTTCGTCAGTGACCATTATCGGCAATCTTCTGGGAGCACCGCTTGGAGGCTTTATCCTTCATAGCGCATTAGGCGCTGCCGGACCATCCCTGCTCGAATTTCGCTATGCTTATCTTGCAAGCGGCATCGCCGGAGTGCTTTCCCTTGTCGTGGCCCTGTCAGTGCTGAGGGGAGACAAGGTGCAGGAGAAAGGCAGGGGATTGAAGGAGGCATACAAGAAATTCACTTCAGGCATAAAAGAGGTGATCAGCGACAGGAATGTTGTGATCACCTCCGCGATGGAGGGTCTCCAGAACCTGACCGTCGGAGCATTAGAGGCCTTTCTGCCCATCTATGCGGTGACAGTAGCAGGACTGAATGAGTTTCAGGCCGGGCTTCTCTGGGGAGTTCAGGTTATTGTGACCATACTCTCAAAGCCGATCATGGGAAAGACTTCTGACAGGCACGGAAGAAAATCCCTTATATCAGTCGGGATGGTCCTCTGTGCAGTTTCGTTTGGTGCAATACCCCTGCTTCAGAGCTTTTACTCACTCATGCTTGCGGCCATCATCTTCGGACTCGGAGAATCCTTTGTGACATCATCCTCTGCCGCACTTGTTGCGGATATCTGCAAAGAAAAACATTTCGGAACGGCCATGGGAACCTTCGGAACGATCTTTGATATCGGCCATGCAGCTGGTCCCATACTCGCCGGATTTCTCCTGGCCAGCCACAGTTATCTCTTTTCGTTCTGGGTGATGGCAGCGCTGCTGCTTCTGGCAACACCTGTATTTGTGATGACCGTCAAGGTTCAAGAATCATAGAGGAGGTATATATGACAGATCGTGTACTGGCATCAGACATCGAGATACTGAAAAAGACAGGAGTTTCCGAAGATGACATTCAGCACTGCATCAAGGTGGCACAAAAGGCCATGGAGATAGCAGTAAAAACCGGGGCAGAGATAAGCATGGATCTTGTCGCCAGGGGCGCACTGTTCCATGACCTCGGCAAAGCCAGGACCCACGGTATGGACCACGGAATGATCGGGGCAGAGATCGGAAAAGAGCTTGGTCTTCCGAAACCCCTGACCGACATCATGGAAAAGCATATCCGCGGGGGCCTTACCGAGCCTGAGGCAAGAGAACTGAACCTGCCAATAAAAGACTATACCCTCAGAAAACTGGAAGAACGGATCGTGATCTATGCTGACCGGCTGGTGGATATCATAACCGATGGGATTGTCCAGATCAATGAGGAAAAAGAGGCTGAGGACCGGTTCGAGGAGATACTGAAGACCATCCCGAAATACGGCAAGAACGAGATAACCCTTGAACGGTATCTTAGGTATCACCGGGAGATACAGGGGTTGATAGAGAAAAAGGATACGCCAGGTTCAGGCCAGGATTAAGATATCAGGATTAATACTATTCAGAATGCAGACCGGATCAGTGCTGATTCAATATTGGCTAACCCGCTCACATAGTACAGACTGTCCAGACACGTTCACCAGGTTTGAGTAGCAGAATCGATGGTAACGGCCAAAGTGGCTCGCAGCCAACTGAACTTCTCTTTCATGAAATCATAATCAGGTCCGGATGTTATGAAGGCGGCCTTTCCCTTGATCAGGAAGCCGGCACCTGCCCCGTGCAAGCCCTCAACCTTGCTGCTCCCCAGCGTAATCAGCACATTAGGGTTGTGGACAATGTTAGCCTCTGTCTTATGCATGTAACCCGCAGGAATGAACAATCGTCCGTCTGATGATATTCTGATGTAGCTGTTCCAGGTGTTGACCATATGCGGCCCATCCTTTCCCAATGTCGCAATGGCAACTACCCCATCTTTTTTCATAATTTCCAGCAGTTTTTCCGGGATCATCGTGACTACCTCCTGTTTGTTGGGTTTGTTGTTCTGTTTAACGTTAAGGTAAGCGGCTTGACCGCTTGTACGCTTGGTTGGGATCTCATATGTGCGCCGCGAATGATCCCAATTGTCGTATCACAGTTGTCGCAATAGTTTATCGTAATCAGAATGAATGCCAATCCAGAACCAGATTATATCTGCTTCCTGAATGATCCCGATGGCTCTATAGTCTTTGGAAATTCTTACTGAATAGACAGGGCGTGTAGAATGGACTTGTTTGAAATGCAAACTTGGATAATACGGGTCTTCCTGAAATTGTTTATAAGCCTCCTTTGCCTGTTTTTGTATAAGTTCCGGCAATGTGGCATAGCACTTCCAAAAAGCCTCTGTAGTTCTTGAGTTCACAGGCTATCAATGTTCAGCGATCTTGTTTTGCCTTTCTTGTGCGCTGCCAGAGCCTCGTCAGCGAGTTTATCAAGGACATCCTCCGATTCGGCAAACATTAGCTCCCACTTCTTTTCTGCCTCTAATTCTTCAAGCAGCCATTTTGCAATCGCGTTCTGATCCACAACCGGCAATCTGGACGCTTCTTTAAAGGCTTTTTCAAGCATTTTAGTCATTTGTTCACCTCCTGCTCTTGTTTTTATTCTATCACGCCTTTCTCGTTCAATAATAGGTCCTCAAGCCGAGTATCTATTAACCTAACGCCTTTGCCGCCTTGAATGTATCAATATGATATCCTTAATAATGCATAAAGACCATGAGCTTGCCACTCCCTTCTTCATACTCTGCATCACCGGCTTTCTGGCGATCTTCAGCTCGACGATCTCAAAGAGCCCGGTGCTGCCGCTCTTTGCGACGCATCTCGGCGCAGGGCCCTCAGGGGTCGGCATGGTGGCCGCTGTCTCTGCCTTCACCGGGATCATTGCGAGCATCCCTGCAGGCATGCTCTCTGACCGATGGGGCAGGAAGCGGATGCTGGTCATCTCATCCGTGGTATTTGGCACAGCGCCTTTTCTCTATCTGTTCGTTACCACTATATGGCAATTGGCGATCGTCCGGTTTTATCACGGCTTTGCAACAGCCTTATTTATCCCTGTCTCTATGGCCCTCATCTCGGACATGTTCAGCAATAAACGTGGAGAACGACTCGGCTGGTTCTCGACATCAACACTTCTTGGCAGATTTGGAGCTCCGATCGCAGGAGGGACCCTATTGGGCGTCTTTGCTGGTGATCCTGATGTCAGTTTCAGGGCAGTCTATCTTGTCTGCGGAGCTGCAGGGGCATTAACACTGCTGCTTTCTTTCAGGATACCGGCAACTCATGAGAAAAGCAGAACTCAGCAGAGCTGGACTGAAACCCTGCTGGCCTTCAGGTCAGTGGTATCCCATCGCGCCATACTTATTACCGCTTTGGTCGAGGCAGCGATCCTCTTTGCGTACGGCACCTTCGAGACATTTATCCCTCTTTATGCGAGAGAGCATGGCATCAGCACATACGAGATCGGCATATTTCTCTCATCCCAGGTTATCACGCTGGCGATCACAAAACCCGTCATGGGGAGATTTTCAGACAGGCATGGAAGGAGACCTCAGATCATCGCAGGAGCGCTGTTAGGTGCACTCTCCATAGCAGCCTTTTCCCTTGCCTCATCATTTCTGCCCATGCTCGCCTTCAGCATACTCTTCGGCCTGAGCCTTTCTGTTGTCACATCCGCGACGTCCGCATATATAGCAGATCTTTCCCGAAAAGAGACCCACGGTTCAGCCATGGGCCTCCTCGGATCTGTCATGGACATCGGCCACACCACAGGGCCTCTTGCAGCAGGGATCGTAGCCTCATCCTTTGGCTACAGGATCTCTTTTGTGAGCGCTTCCGTTGTTTTGATCCTGGCCTCTTCATTATTCTCAGTTACGATGCTTAACTCCCGTCACGAAACTAACCCGTAATTATTCGCAGCCGCCCTGACACGAGCACGTTAAAATACCCTTTGACTTTTCGAGCGCCTCACGTCCTTCTCTGAACGACAGAAGAGCGATGCCGAGTGCACCGAAGGAATCGAGCATGCCTATGCCTGTGAGTTCATAACCTATGCTTGAAATTAGGAGAACACCGGAAAGGTACATGCATGCCCGCGTACAATTGGCATCAGCGATAAGCGCCTGGGAATTGAACTGTCTGCCGATCTTCAACTTATAATGAATGAGCAGCCACATCGAAAGGATCGAGATGCCTGCTACTATTATGCCCCAGAAAGTGGTCACAGGCCTGTTCCCCTGGTAGAGATTGACAGAGGCAGTTGCGATCAGTCCGGCAGTCAGGATATAGAAAGCAGCCCCGGTGACCCTCAGTGCTGTTCTTTCAAAGGCATCATGACTTTCACTGCCCGTCTGCCTCATCCGACGGATCATGTGCCAAATCCCGAACCCTGAGATCACTTCAACAAAGGAATCGATGCCGAAGCCGAAAAGTGCGATCGTTCCGTCTTCATACCCGAAGAAGACAGAGACAATGCCTTCGATGAGATTATAGAAAATAGTAATGAGTGCGAGGGCGTTTGCCCAGCGGTAAAAAGTGTTTTGCTGTGCGTCCGGACGGAATGTAATTGTTTCCATACAGTTATCGTAACATATGACTTTGCATGCGGATCCGGATATTGACTGTTTGTTCAAGATTCCGTTAGATTAAACCATGAACAGGGCACTGCATCTGAGATCTATACCGGCAGGAATTATACTGATATTATTCCTCGTCGCGTCGTTCTTTGGGTCCGAGGGAACGCTCCTCTGCTTCGGAAAAGACGGGCATGTTGCGGTAGAGTTCGTTGATACCTGCAATGGGTCGGGATTCGGATCGCAGCTTGCGGAAACGGAAAGCGATTCCTGCGGACCCTGTAAAGATGTCCAATTCTTCAGCAGCCCGGCTTATACAAGAAGTGCTTCACATAGTACGCAGACACTCCCACTGATCTCTTCATCTCCAGTGTTGCCATCATTGCCGCTGGATGAGTATTCCAATAACCCTGTAATTCTTCCATTATCTTCTCATCATAAAGCTCTCGCCAGTCTGCATTCCGTTATTCTTCTGATCTGAGAAGCCTCCTTTCCCCGTCCCGCTATATTTGAACGGGGACGTCTGTTTTTTATTCGCTTAGTCCACTAAGGAGGCTACTATCTCATGAATCGAATTTACTCTATTGTTATTGTTTTATATGCGTTATGCATCAGCGCATCGCCTGCTGCTGCAATCGAACCAAAAGACTTGACGCTTGAGCAGGCGGTCGCCCTCGCCCTTGGGAAAAACCCTGACCTCCAGAATCTCAGGCTCGAAGAAGAATCCGCAAAGGGTCTAAATGAAAGGGCGCGGCTTCTGCTCATCAATAACCCTACAATCGAAGGCAATGTCTCGAAGAAAGACAGGCCAGAAGAGGAAGGCGGCGGCAAGTTCACAAACTATGGATTCAAACTCTCCCAGGAATTCGAGGTCGCAGGGCAACGCGGGACAAGGATCGATGTTGCTGAAAAAGAGCTTGCAAAAGTGAAGTCGGAAATAAGGGACAGAGTGAGAATTTTGATTGCAGATGTGAAAGACGCCTTCACTAAGACGCTCGCGCTAACGAAAAAGGGTAGCCTTGCGCGGGAGATCGTAAACTTGCAGGAGGAACTCCTCGGATACACAAAGATCAAGTTCCAGGCCGGAGATGTCTCGGGACTGGATGTTAATCTTGCAGAAGTTGAACTGAGCAAGGCAAAAAAAGAGCTTCTTCTGGCGCAGCGGGAATACAGGGAATCTCTGCTTGCGTTGCAGGGGATCATCGGCTTATCGCCTGATATGTCCTTTGCTATACAAGGCGATCTGCCATCAGAAGTCCCGCAGCTGCCTGACAGAGACGCCCTGAAAACGTTGGCTCTTTCCCATCGGCCTGACTCAAAGGCGAGTGTATTTGAGATGGAAAAGACAGAGTCTGCGCTGAAACTGGTAAAGAAGGAAGCCTTTCCGAATATAACGCTGTCAGGGTTTTATGACAGAGATGAACGTCGAAATGTTGCAGGCCTGGAGATTTCGATCCCCCTTCCCTTCTTTGACAGGAAGCAGGCTGAAAAGAAGGAGGCCTTTGCAAAAGCAGAAGGGGCAAAGATAAAAGCAGCGGGCCTGAAAAAGACCATTGAGAGAGAGATTGATCAGGCCTTCAATGACATCACATCTGCCATCGAGGAACTGTCACTCTTTAGAAAAGAGATACTGGTGAAAGCAGCCGAAAACCTTAAGCTGCTGAACCTCGCATTCAGGGAAGGGAAGATCGGTTTCTTTGAAGTGCGGCTCGCGCAGAAGGACACCAACGAGGCACAGTTAGCCTATATTGAAGCACAGACGAGAACACAACTCGCTCTAAATGCGATTGAAAAGACCACGGGAGGTGCAGTGAAATGATTATACGGAAAAAAACTAAAGGGCCGAGAATTAAAACTACATCAATTCATAAAATCCCTCCTATCCTCCCTTTGTCAAAGGGAGGAATTAGTGACCCCTCTTTGACAAAGAGGGGCGAGGAGAGATTTGTTCAATGCAAATCCTATGTCAAGACTGTCAATAACTTTAGATACAATCTGCTTGCGATACTTCTTATTGTTCTGGGTGCAGCGGTATTGACCGCAGGATGCGGAAAAAAGGAAGCGCCAAAAGAAGATAAAAAAGCAGCGGTCGAGGAGAAGAAAGAAGCCGGACACGAAGGCGAACGCAAAGATGAACATGAGGGTGAGCACGAAGGCGAAGGGCCCGACGTTGTGACGCTGTCGCCTGAAAAGCAGAAGACCTCGGGAATAGAGGTAAAGCAAGTTGCGCTTGAACATGCTGCTGTTCCCTTATCCGCAACTGCTGCTATTGAGATGAATATGGACCGGTCTGCGAAGATCAGCCCAAGGGTGACAGGAAAGGCTGTCAGGATCATCGCATCACAGGGCGACAGGGTAAAGGCAGGACAGGCCCTTGCCTGGCTCGACAGCGTGGAGCTTGACCAGACCTGGGCAGATCATATCAAGGCACAAGGCAGGGTTGAGCTTGCGAAGAGGAACCTCCAGCGCGAGGAAACCCTGTTTGAGAAGAAGGTATCGCCTGAAAAGGATGTCCTGAAAGCGAGGCAGGAACTGGGAGAGGCAGAGGCTGACCTCAACCTTGCAAAGGAACGCTTCAGGCTGCTCGGCGTCGAGGTCTCCCAGTTCGGAACTGCAAAGGGCAATGGAAACCACCCTCTTATTCCGGTCACGAGTCCAGTGAGCGGTGTGGTGCTTGAAAAGACAGTCGCCCAGGGAGAGATGGTCAATTCCGAAAAAACGCTCTTTACGATTGCTGACCTTTCAACGCTATGGGTGGTGATCGATATCTACGAAAAAGACATTTCCCATCTCAGGCTCGGTACCGGGGTAAAGGTGTCAGTTACGGCGTTTCCTGACAAGACCTTCAGAGGTAAGATCGCCTATATCAGCGACGTAGTCGACGAAAAGACAAGGACCGAAAAAGCGAGGGTAACAATAGACAACTCAAGTGGACTACTCAAACCCGGCATGTTTGCGACCGTGCTGACCGAGGCCACAAGCGGCGGGACCGAAGAACTTATTGCTCTTCCTGAAGAGGCAGTCGTTGTCGACGGGACAAAGAGATATGTTTTTATTCAAACCGCTCCGGCGCAGTTCAAAAGAAGAGAGATAGTTACGGGAAGGACACTTGGAAACCGGATGGAAGTTACATCAGGACTCAAGGTGGGAGAAATAGTTGCCGTCAAAGGGGCCTTTATCCTCAAATCGGAACTGAAGAAAGGCGAAATCGTCGACGAACATGGCCATGGCAAGTGAATGGACAGCAAGCGCATTACCCGTGGTCTTACCACGAGGTTAGCGAGCGCATAACAATGAAAGCATTCCTTACATTAGATTCCCTGCAGTCTTGGTGCAGGGAAGATCAATTATGCATTATTAACGGGAGATATTCGCTATGTTAGAAAAACTTATCACATATACGTTAAAGCAGAAAGGAATGGTCATATTTCTTTCGCTGCTGATTATAATCTTTGGACTGTATTCATATCTGCAATTGCCGATCGACGCCTTCCCGGATGTAACAAACATTCAGGTTGAAGTAGTAAGTCATGCGGATGGCCTCTCTGCCGCAGAAATCGAGAGAAATGTAACATACCCGATTGAAATGGCAATGCGCGGCTTGCCGGACCTTGAACAGATGCGTTCCGTTACAAAATTTGGGCTCTCAATCGTTACAATCGTATTTAAAGATAATGTTGATATTTATTTTGCGCGGCAATTGGTATTCGAACGCCTGGCGGAGGCGAGAGAAAAGGTCCCCAAAGGCGTTGAAATTGCTATGGGACCGATCGGTACGGCAATGGGTGAAATTTATCAATATACCCTTGAAGGAAAAATGCCGAACGATCCGCTTCAGAAAATAGCTTACCTTACAAACCTCAGAACAATTCAGGAGTGGATTATCACACCGCAGTTGAAAAATGTTCCAGGAGTAAATGAAATAAATTCTTTTGGGGGGTATTTTAAACAATACCAGGTAATCGTATCGCCGTACAAAATGCTGCAACATGCAGTGACCGTAGACGATGTTTACTCGGCCATTGGCAGCAACAATGAGAACGTCGGAGGTAACATTCTCGAGCGAGGCACTGATCAATACATTGTCCGCGGTGTCGGCTTGATCAAGAATGTCAGCGACATAGAAAATATTCTCCTGAAATCCCAACACGGCACGCCTACATACATACGCGATGTCGCCCAAGTGAAGATTGGCGAGGCCGTACGTATGGGCGCGGCCATTAAAAACGGCAAAGATGAAGCTGTTGGTGGAATCGTCATGATGCTGCGCGGAGAAAACAGCCGTGACGTAGTGCGCCGGGTGAAGGAAAAAGTCAGAGAAATCAATGAAAACAATGTCCTTCCCGAGGGCATCAAACTCGTTTCCTATTACGATAGAAGCGATATTGTGAACGCAAGCGTCAGCACGGTAAACAAAGCGCTGATTGAAGGCTCTCTTCTTGTCCTTATTGTGCTTTATTTAATGCTGAACAGTTTCAGGGGAAGTCTTGTAGTTCTTATTGCCTTACCTCTTTCGCTGCTGGGTACATTTATTGTGATGAAGCTCGTTGGAATAAGCGCAAATCTGATGTCTCTCGGTGGTCTGGCAATTTCGATCGGCATGATAATAGACACGACCATAATCCAGGTTGAAAACGTGCAGCGACACTTAAGCGAAGAGGGCAATCGACATCCTGAATTATTCACCGTGCTGAAAGCAGTGATGGAAGTCAGAAAACCGAGCATATTCGGCGAACTTATTATTGCGATCACGTTTATACCTATTATTTCTCTGGAAGGGATTGAAGGGAAGATGTTCAGCCCTCTGGCCATAACCGTAGCGATTGCGCTTCTTGCGTCCCTGTTCCTTTCCGTATTCGTTATTCCGGTCCTCTGCATACTGTTTTTGAAACCGCAGCCCGAAAAAGAAAGCTTTATCATGAAGCATGCAAACAGGCTGTATCTGCCTCTTCTTGAATATGCCATGCAGAAGAAAAAAGTAATACTGGGTATAGCCGGTGTTCTATTGATAGCGTCTCTCTTTCTTGCAACAAGATTAGGGACTGAGTTTATACCGATAATGGATGAAGGCTCATTTGATATGGATGTGTCCATGCTGCCCGGTGTTTCCCTTGCAACGGCGATGGAAGTGAATCGACAAGCTGCCGAAAAACTTAAGCAGTTTGATGAGCTGGATGTGGTGGTGTCCCGGACGGGACAGACCGGTGTTGCCCTAGATACCAGGGGGGCGGACAAGACTGGTTATGTCGGGATATTCAAACCAAAGAGCGAATGGAAACGGAATGTTTCGAAGGAAGAATTGACCAATGAGATGAGAGAGTCTCTGGAGTCAATAGCCGGTATCACCTTCGGATTCAGCCAGCCGATTCAGTGCCGGATTGATGAGCTTGTTGCTGGAACACGCGCGCAGCTGATTCTCAAGCTGTTTGGTGAAGATATTGACGTGTTGAGTGATAAATCGGCTGAAATTGCAAAAGTGCTTTCAACCATTAAGGGTGGGACCGATTTAAATGCGGAAAAGGTTTCAGGGCAGCCCTATCTGACAGTAAACATAGACCGAGCTAACATAGCACGGTATGGCTTGAATATCAGCGATGTTCAGAATGTAATCGAAATTGCTGTTGCCGGAAAATCAGCTACCAGGTTTTACGAAGAAAACCGCAGCTTCGATATATCGGTCCGCCTGCCTGAAGAAAAAAGGAATTCTCTGGAAGCTATCAGAAATCTGCTGGTCACCACAAAATCCGGGATGAATATTCCGCTCGAACAGTTAGCCGAAGTAAAAATGATCGAAGGCCCTGTCCAGATAAGCCGCCAGGACGGGGTAAGAAGGATCGGGATCGAGATGAATATAAGCGGCAGGGACATCGGCGGTTTTGTTGCTGAAGCAAAACAGAAGATAAAAGAGAAGGTCAAATTGCCGGCAGGTTATTACCTTACCTGGGGCGGACAGTTTGAGAACCAGCAGCGTGCCATGAAAAAACTGATGATCATCGGGCCGGTTGCGATAGGGTTGATCCTGCTCCTCCTGTATGTCACCTTCCGCTCGATCCGCCTGGCGCTGCTGGTCATCTCCAACCTGCCATTTGCCCTGATCGGCGGTGTATTCGCGCTCTTCATATCCGGACAGTATCTCTCCGTTCCTGCGTCTGTGGGGTTTGTAGTCCTGTTTGGTGTTGCCGTGTTAAACGGACTGGTGCTGGTATCGCGCATCTCTCAGCTGCGGGAAGAAGGGCTTGATCTGCAGGGAGCCATCAGGAAGGGAAGTCTTGACAGATTACGCCCGGTGTTGATGACCGCATCTATAGCAATTTTCAGCTTGATCCCGATGCTGCTCGCCGGCGGAACAGGTTCTGAAATTCAAAAACCGCTTGCTACAGTCGTCGTGGGAGGATTGATTACTTCGACTCTGCTGACGCTGTTAATCATTCCTTCGGTTTACAGTTGGTTTGAAAAGAGAAAGATCGAAGCAGAAATGTAGAAGCATTGGCCTATCTGTATAAGGCCTGTCAACAAAAACTCATAAGGAGAATTGCATGAAAGAGATAAAAGCAATAATAAGGCCGTCTAAATTGCTGGAAGTAACCGAGGCGCTTCATGAAATTAACGGGTTGCCGGGTGTAACGGTATCAGAGATCAAGGGATTCGGCAAAGGCAGGGCGAGGAACGCAAAAGACAAGATAGTTTATGAGATGGTGGAATTTATACCACGCATACAACTGGAAGTCGTTGTCGATGATGAGATGGTTGACGAAGTTGTCAACGTGATTCAGAAATTCTCTCATACCGGCAATACCGGCGACGGGAAAATATTTGTGATCAGTGTTGAGGAGACAATAAAGATAAGGACAAATGAAAGGGGTAACGATGCGATTTAAACGCATACTCAAAGGAGATTGGATTATGAACCGACTGTTGATATTTATTGTGGTCATGCTCACCGAACTATCACTTCTTGGATGCGGAACTGCCGCAAACAAGATTCAGGCAGGATCACAGAGCGTAAGGACCGATGTTTTCATGGAAGTAAAAGATGGGGGCACAATTCCAAAAGGCTTTGCTGACCTCGTTATAAAGGCAACTATTAAAACGCACATCGAGGGATACTATGTCCTCGAATCTAAGGAGTCTCGGCATGGCAAACAAAAGTATCCCTTCCTGGTGAATATCGACGGTCAGGCCGCACAATGGGAAGTTGACGGTATAAAGGACGTCAAGCCTGCTTATGCTGCCGACGGCAAGACAAGCCGCGATCCTGAAGCACGGGAAGGTTTCAAGTATGTTCTTGAGAAAAAGTTAAGACTGAATGCAGGGCCACACAAGGTGTTCTTCGGCCTACCTGAAGATAACTATTCCACTGAGGTGAAAATATCTCTGATGGAAGGTGAAATGAACATATTGGAATTCAGGCCTATGTATAAGACAAAGAGCATTCCGACAAGGAGCCCGACCTTTATGAAGGGGATAGACAAATATGAGGTGTTCTTGAATAATAAAACAATCTGGTAAGACCTCTATCTTGCTATAATTAAGCCAGGATGCCTATAACCCGCAGGGATTTTCTTAACGGAACATTGCTTGGCGCAGGTGCTCTTCTGCTCGAACTGCCTGCTCCTTTACGGTTGTTTGCGCAGACCTCTCAGGGTGGAGGCTTAGGAGATATTGGAGATTATGTCGGGCACAACGGAAACACAGAGGACGTGATTCGCGCAGCGCACGGCTTGAGAGATGATCGATATAAGCGCATTCCGCCGTCGGAGGTTGTGGACACAGGCGAAGTCTATGAACTGGTTGTAATAGGCGGCGGCCTGAGCGGGTTGGGGGCAGCACATCAATTCAAAAAAGCGAGAGAAAAAACATGGAAGTGCCTCATGCTCGAAAATCATTCTATCTTCGGCGGAGTAGCAAAGCGGAACGAGTTTATGGTGAATGGCCATAAATTAATAGGCCCGCAGGGGTCGAATTCGTTTGCGGTTATCAACACTCCAGATACCGAGGGTTATGAAATCTATGCCGAATTGGGAATTCCACGGAGTTTTGAGCATCAGGAATTGATTAACACCGACAAAAAACTCTTCTTTGACCATACGAACTACGGGTTTATGCTCTGGCACGACAATGCCCCAACCTTCGGATATTTTTTCGATGAACGTAAAGACAGTGCGGATTCCGGGTGGGTGATCGATATGTGGGGAAAAAATCTCGAAAGAACGCCTTTTCCGGAGAAGATCAAAAATGACTTCTACAAATGGAGGCGTGCCGACAAGAGATATTATGAAGGTGAGGATTTCGAGAATTGGCTCGACAGCATGACCTACAAAGATTACCTGGAAAAGATTATGGGACTTAGCCCAGAAATAACGAAGTTCGTCGACCCAGTGCTCGCAAGCAGTATAGGTTTGGGCTCGGATGTGATCTCCGCCTTTGGCGCGTACCAGGTTGCCATGCCGGGGTTCCAGGGTTTCCCTCGGGGGTTTACAAGAGGGGGATGGCTGGGTGAGAGCAGCTGGCACTCATTTCCTGGCGGAAACGACGGCTTTGTCCGCCATCTCGTTAAGATGATAATCCCAGGGGCTATATCTGGCAGTAGTAATTTTGAGGATATAATGAATCGTCAAATCAATTTTGAAGCCCTTGACCGGCTCGGCAATAACATTCGTATAAGGCTGGGGGCGCTTGCAGTAAGCGTTGAACATTCCTCTGATCCGGAAAAATCGGATTTCGTATGGGTAACTTATCTAAAAGGCGGAAAAATCTACCGCCTGAAGGCACGCGGCGTGGTGATGGCCTGCGGCAGTTTCGTAAATCGCCGGATCGTAATAGGTCTTCCAGGAGGGTACAAAGAGGCTTACGCTCAGTTCCAGCATGCGCCTTTTATGATCGCAAATGTCGCGGTCACCAACTGGAACTTTCTGCACAAGCTCGGCATAACGGCCGGTCGTTGGTTTAAGGGTTTCGGTTTTTCATGCAATATCCGGAGACCCATGATGATCGGCAATTTCAAACCGCCCCTCGACCCGAACAAGCCGGCCCTTATAACATTCTATGTGCCTTTTTATTACCCCGGTCTGCCGCTCCGCGAACAGTGCATAAAGGGCCGCACCGAGTTGCTTTCAACCAGCTTTTCCGATTATGAGGTGATGATCAGGGAACAGATGGTCAAGCTTTTCGGGAAGGCGGGATTTGATCCCAAAAAAGATATTGCCGGGATCATCCTCAATCGCTGGGGTCACGCCTATGTTGCCCCGCAACCCGGGTTCTATTTTGACAGAGCTGGGCGCTCCGCACCGCGCCATCTCATCAGAAAGCGCTTCGGACGTATCGCTTTTGCACATTCAGAACTTAACGGCCACCAGCACTGGATCGGGGCGATAGGCGAGGGCAGCAGGGCTGCAAAACAGACTATGGGAGCTCTATTCAGCATCAAAGCAATTAAACCAGATAGCACGTAGAGCTCCAACGTGAGGAAGCCGCGTAGGGCACCTTCTTATGTAGGGTACAGGGAGAAAGACACAAATCCCTGCCTGTGAAAATAGAGAAGCACTTACAAAAGAGTTGAGAGGGAAGAGTCATTGCTGGAAGTATTGTTTGATAGGGGTATTTCCTTCGCTACTGTATAATAAAGAAGTGAAATCATGACCATCCACATAACCCGCAGGGATTTTCTTAACGGAACATTGCTTGGCGCAGGTGCTCTTCTGCTCGAACTGCCTGCTCCTTTACGGTTGTTTGCGCAATCCCGGCCAGACTACGGCTTCTCCGGCATAGGCGACTATGCGTCTTCGAATGGTAACACTGCTGCTGTGATCGCTGCATTCAAAGCTATAGAAAATGGGAACTTAACCTCCCCGATTCTGGATGCAATCGATACGGGGGAAACATATGATCTCGTCATAGTGGGAGGAGGTCTGAGCGGCCTGGGAGCTGCATATGAGTTTAATAAGTCCTCTTCCAGGAAGGCAAAATGCCTTATTCTCGAAAATCATCAGATCTTCGGCGGTGCGGCAAAAAGAAATGAGTTCATGGTGCAGGGAGAACGGCTGATAGGACCGCAGGCATCAAATGCCTTTGGCGTCATAGACCGTCCGGGCATCCCTGGATATGATATTTACAGCGGGCTGGGCATACCAACAGAGTTTGATTACGCTGAAATGCCGTCAGGACTGAAGCCCCTGGATTTTGATGCTACAAATTTTGGGTACAGGCTCTGGTTCGATTCAAAGAGTATCGGCCATTATTATGGTGATCTGAAAGAGGGGACTTCTGCCAAATGGTCGGCAGGTTTCTGGGAAAGCGGGCTTGCAGGGACGCCCTATCCTGAAAAGGTCAGAAAAGATTTCCTTCGCTGGCGGAATACTACGGACCGCGAGTATGAGGGTAATGATTACGGCCGCTGGCTCGATAGCATGACCTATAAGGCTTATCTGGAAAAGGTTCTGAAGCTCGATCCGGAAATTACGCGATATGCTGATCCGGTGCTTGCCAGTGTGGTGGGGCTTGGCTGTGACGTTATCAGCGCCTATGCAGCCCGGCAGGTCTCTATGCCGGGGTTCCCTGAATTTCAGGGCCATCGTTCTCTGAAGAACAGTCATTGGCATTCATTCCCCGGCGGCAATGATGGCTTCTCCCGGCATTTTATTAAGGCACTTATCCCGGACGCCATTGAAGGCAGCAGGAGCTTTGCAGATATACACAATGGACGAGTGCACTTTTCCGCTCTGGATCGCGAGAATAACAAGGTGCGTGTAAGGCTTGGTTCTTCCGTTGTCCGGGTTGATCAGGAGAAGACCACTGCAAATGGGAAGACCTCAGTTATCACCTATCTTCGCGACGGAAAACATTACCGCGTTAAGGCGCGCAGTGTTGTAATGGCATGCGGCAGCCGCCTGTCACGGAATGTTATATCCGGCCTGCCGGTCAGTCATGCTGAAGCCTGTGATCAGTTCTATACCTCGCCCATCCTCGTAGCAAATGTGGCACTTACCAACTGGCGTTTTCTTTACCAGTTGGGCTTTACAGCCTGCAAATGGTCCAACGGGTTCGGCTTTGCCTGTAACATCCGCAAACCCATGTATGCCGGCAATTACCGGCCACCGCTCCATCCTGACAAACCCATTGTGCTGACCTTTTACATCTCCTTTCATCAGCCTGGACTGCCGGTTAAAGAGCAGGGAGAAAAGGGGCGGGAAAGACTTCTCGGCACAAGCTATGCCCAGTTCGAGTCTCAGCTGATCGGCCAGATGGAACAGCTCTTTTCAGACGCAGGATTTCATGCGGCTAAAGATGTCGCCGGCATTATTCTGAACAGATGGACCTATGCCTATGTAAATCCGCAGCCGGGCTTCTACTTCGGCAAAGACGGCAAGCCTGCGGCGCGGGACGTCATCCGCAAGGCCGTCGGACGTATTGCCTTTGCTCATGCCGAACTCAACGGACATCAGCACTGGGTTGCTGCGGTGGATGAAGGCAGAAGAGCGGCAAGACAGGCAAGGGAAGGCATGTGAAAAATATGTATCTGAACCTCCCAAAGCTCTGTCTGTTTTCAGACACGAGCTTCAGGAGGCTGTAGGCTAAAGTCGTCAGTATTAATACACGCTCAATATCCCTTGAGACTAATTTCCGGTGTGATTGGCCCCAAGATAATCTCCATACAGGCTGAGAAATACATATAGTTTCTGTTTTGCCGATTCCTTTTCCCTGGGATTGTTAAAAGTAATGACCCACTCGGGATTGTTTTTCAGGGTTTTCTTTTTGACTTCTGCAGGTTGCACCTGAGCCCATGAGGCATCCAGCTTACCGTTTGCAACTATATCAGCAACTAATTTTGTCGCCTGTTCACCAGCCCGGATTTCCGTGATCTCGGTTTTTTGAACATGACCAGCACCTTCGGGGCCATGAGCGTACAATCCGGTTGCTGAAAAGGCTGACAAAAGCACTAAACCAATAATAATTCTATACATAGCTTCCTCCTGATAAATTAGTATATGCTCTCGCGAGTTGTTGGAACTTTCGGGATTTGTATTGATGTGTCATTTTGCAACTTCTTCTCAGCTATAACCTGATAAGTGCCTCTGGTTTGCAATACGATACTAACAGGAGCATGGCTTGTGTTTTTCCAGTACCAACCGATAGTCCCTTCAAAAGGGGCAGTTAGCGAACCATTTGACTGTCTGTTAGTGCCCTGCTTAAAGCTCTCGAAATAGCCCGTTTTATCACCTTTTGGTTCACCGTGAAAATCATAATATAGCTTTTCACCGTCCGTCTTCCACAGGTATTCAAGTGATGCACCTTTCACAAGATGAAATTTATATTCCTTATCGCTTCCTGCCGGAATCGTGATAGTAATTGAATCTTTCCACGCAGATAGTTGAGATTCTTCAGGATTGCCAGCAGCAGCAACCGCTTCAGCAACCACTATTTCTTTAAAAGAGTCTGCACTGGCCGTAAGTTCCTTAGGCTGGCTGCTGTGTGAATAGCCGTGTGTCTGCACCAGGAACAGCAGCAGGCCAGCCATAATCAAAGAGTAATTTGCAATTCTGCTATGAGCACCGAATGACTGGGATTTTCGCCACAATGCCACAAGCGCCAGCATGGCTACAAGCGCGGAAATCTGACCCAGTTCAATGCCGGCATTAAATGAAATAATGTTCATCAACAGACTATCTTTACTCAATGGCAATGCCTGTAATCGGGTGGACAAACCAAAGCCGTGTATCAGACCGAGACCAACGATCATCAGCATCATGTTCGGTGGTTTTATTGCAAAATATTTGCGGAAGCCGTCAAGATTTGCAAAGGCTATATAACACACGCTCAAAGCAATAACCGCATCAATCAGAAAATAGTTTAACTGTATGCCATTGTAGGTGGCATAAATCAGCGTGACACTGTGACCCAGGGTAAAGGCAGACACATACTTCACAATATCACGGAAGTTAGTCAGAAAAAAAATAATACCGAAAACAAACATCAAGTGATCATAGCCACTCAACATATGGGTTGCTCCAATCCACAAATACTTCAGATTGCCGCCCTCTATAATCGCCTGTTTTTCTGCTTCAGACATGCCATGCCCAAAAGCAACTTGCGATAGCAGTGTAAATACGAATATGCCAACCATCAGAGAAATAAACTTTGGTTTTGCTAACATCATGTAATTGACTCCTTAATTATTGATTAGTTTTATTGCCTTGCCAAGCTAATAGTCTTGAGAATGTTCATTCAACAAAAAATAGGAGAATCAAATTTCTCATTAATAGGCCTCTAAATAATTCCGATACTAATTATAAGAACGCCGCAAGATCTCTTGGCGGATATACCGCAGGAAAACAGATTATACGCGTTCTTGAAGGCCGCGTTTTTCAACCCCTTGCCTATAGCGCAGGGGGTGATAAACTCGTTGAGGCCGACTAGGGAACTAAACGATAGGAGGAGAAAGGCCCGATGAATACGAACGAAGTACATCTTGATAAAAGTCAGCGGTTGAGAAAACAAAGCCGATGCCCCGGGACAAAAAATGTTTAAGATGTATCTCGCCGATGGCTGCATGAAACTGCGGGGCAAGAGACGTATCGGTCTGATTATGTCTGGTCGCACGACCTTGGTCGTCCAGGAGAAAATGGATATGGTGATTAACGCTGTTCGCATGATTATTTTCGTGTATCTCGCAGCATTGAATGGCAGATGAAAATGGCAGATGTTCCATGCCATGTCCTGTGTCGCAGGGGATATTATCGGATAGTGCATCAGCAGCGTGGCCGTGGGTGATAGGAATGAGAGCAACAAGGCATAAATAGACGATAAACGTAATATGCCCGAAATTTCTTGTTATTCTTTTTTCCATGTTATAGTTTAACCTCACTTAGTAGCCGAAAGCAAGACGTTCATCACATCCAGATATGGAGGCATTGTTAACAAAAATGTTTCCTAACCTTAAGGAATTTTTGTAAACTAGGAATATGCCGCTCAAGAGTTCACATAGATCAGGATCAACTTTAACGCGGTGTCTCATATTTGTTCTCAGTATTGTTTTTCTTGCACCGCTTTATCACAGCCACGACCACGCCGCCGACCATCACCCGGCGGTCAGCGATGATCATGTTTCACTCGATGCCGGACCGGCACAGGATGACCTGGCCGCAGATCAGCGGCATAGCGATTCGCACCTGCATATCAAACATAATATCGGCAGGACTGATACGACCCTGCGTCTAAAGAACCCTCCATGGAGGCCGGGCTTGTCTACTCTGGCCGAATCGCCTGTCACGACCGAAGACCTTGCAACTACGATAATAATCCGCGCTCAAACCTGTGTTTTCCAATGTAACACTCCCAAGCACCTTTCCGGTCTTTCTCCTCCGGCTGCCTGAACATCAGCACTCGTTCAGATCTCAGATGCCGGCATTACTTTGACCGGCAGAAATGCAACTAAGGAGTCATTATGCTAAGAATATATATTTTATTATCCTTATGTCTTGCGTTATTTCCCCTGAAAGGGTTTGCTCTCGAACCGTCAGAAAAATTGCTCTTTGAGAAGAATTCCCTGTACCAATATATTCAGGTTATTGAGGATACAGTCAAGAAAGAGCGCTATGTGCGAAACCAGAAAAGAGAATTTACGCAAGGTGGTATTTACGTAAATGCTCCGGACAAGCTCCTCCTTGAATTCACACAGATGAGCTTTGTCTCTCTTGCATTTCTGGACAGAGATCCGAAAGACGTGCTTTTCGTCGGCCTCGGTGCCGGCGCCATGCCAAAGTATTTCACCAGCCGTTATCCGGACGCCAGCATTGATATAGCCGAGATAGACCCGGATATGCTGGTTGTTGCACAGAAGTATTTTTACTTCAAAGAGAACGAAAGGATGAAAGTGCATGTCGATGACGGCAGGCTTTTCGTCAAGAGAACAAAGAAAAAATATGACTGGATCATCCTTGACGCATACCAGAATGACTATATACCTTTCCATCTCACAACGCTTGAGTTCCTCAGGGAGGTCAAGAGCAAGCTCAAAGAGAACGGCGTTGTTGTTGCCAATATTACTTCATCTTTTAAAAACAAGTTTTTCGATTCCATGGTCATGACGTACAAGAAGGCATTCCCCCACCTCGCCATTTTCAGGGGGAAGACATCGGGCAATTTCATCTTCGTCGCAACAACGGGCAGTATCATGAAAGACAAAGAGAATGTCGTGGTAAGGGCACGCAAGATTCAGTCTGTCAGGAAATTCGATTTCGATCTTGAGGACTTTGCCACAAGGTGTGAAGCCTGTGAAGCATACGAATGGGAGGGCGCCAAAATCCTGACAGACGACTTTGCGCCGGTAAATCTCTACCAACACCAGAAGTCAGATGCACGATAAGGAGGAGAGGCTATGATAAGATTTGTGGTTTTCATTTGCGGTGCGATCGTCATGTCATTTGAAATTCTGGGCAGCCGGGTACTCGCTCCGAACTTCGGCAGTTCTGTCTTTGTCTGGGGAAGTCTGATCAGCGTCTTTTTAGCCGGTCTCTCTGGCGGATATTATTTGGGCGGGGGACTCGCTGATATCAGTCCTTCTTCCAGAAAACTGAGTTTTATCATAGCCGCCCCTGGCCTCCTCCTGTTGACATTCCCTCTGTACAGCGGACCGATATCAGACTGGATATTCATGAAAGATCTCGGTGTAAGGATGAGCCCCCTGATCGCCTCCTCGGTCCTCTTTCTGGTCCCAGCAGTATTCCTCGGAATCGTGAGCCCCTATACAGCAAAACTTATGATCTGCAGCCTGCATACATCCGGGAAGACTATCGGGACACTTTATGCCCTTTCCACCTTCGGCAGCATCATCGGGACACTGATCACCTCCTTTTATCTGATCACTCTTGCAGGGGTAAATGCTCTCATCATGGGCCAGGGAGTCCTGCTTATCGTCCTGGCGATCCCGCTTTACTTCATGAATATGAGCTGCAAAGTTGGTGAGGATTCAGTGCCGGTTTAATAAGGGCGATTGTGGACACGAATAATCTGGACGACGCAATGCCCTATAAGTCATACTCAGAAGTGCAAAGTGTCTGCTGCAGCAGGCGTCATAACGGAGACATGATAAAGCCGGCAGAGGTTGAGATGGAACCACTGACTGAATGAAATGAAATAATGTATGGAAGCTGAGAAACATTCTATCCTTACAAGAAAATCTCATGTCATTGCGTTAATAACAGCGCTGAGTCTGTTAATCGCCTTTGCAGGGTACTTCTACTACCGCAATGAAGAAAGGACCATACGGCAGGAAAAAGAGAGCGAACTTAAATCTATAGCCGAACTGAAGATAAAGCAGATCTCGGACTGGTATAAAGATGAATTAAATGATGCAGGCGTTATCTCCAGAAATCCGTTCCTTATGGAGGTCGTTCATAAATACCTCAACAGCAATAGCGACAAATCCCACCTCGTTACATACCTTAATCAGATAAAGGCGGAACACGGGTACAGCGATATTATCCTTACAGCAGCAGAGGGAAAACTCCTCTCTTCCTCGGATAAGGCATTGCAACATGTAGAGCCAGCCATTGCAAAGGCTGCCAAGCAGGCTGTAAGGCAGAAATCAGCTGTTTCGACCGACGTCTACAGGGGCTCTGTCCATAATGTAACTCGGATTGATTTTATCTCTCCAATTTCGGACAACAACAATTCAGTAGTTGCTGCGCTGGTGTTCCGTATGGACCCGGATGATTTCCTGTATCCACTCCTCGAATCCTGGCCGACATCGAGCAGAACTTCCGAAACCTATATCGCCCGAAAGGAAGAGGATAGCGTAATAGTATTAAACAAACTGCGGCATCTTGAAACACCTGCCCTTAGCCACAGATACTCTGCAAATGACAGGGAAGCGGCAATCGTAAGAGCTGCTAAAGGATATAAGGGCTTCCTCGATGCCATAGATTACCGCGGCGTCAAGGTGGTCGCATACGCAAGCCCCATTCCAGACACGCCCTGGTTCATGGTTGCCAAGGTAGACAGGACCGAACTTTTTGAAGATCTTTATTTTAGAGTCGGGATTGCGCTTGTCCTTGCTGTCTGCTTAATTCTGCTGGTAGGAGTCAGCCTGTCGTATCTATATAGCAGACGTTCTGAGAAATTACTACGGAAGAGTGAGACTCTATTCAGGAATCTTTTTGAAAACCATACCGCTGTCAAACTGATTCTCGATCCTGATACCGGGGCTATAATTGATGCGAACAATGCAGCAGCCAATTTCTACGGTTGGTCGCGTGAGCAGCTCAAACAGATGAAGATTCAGGATATCAACACGCTTTCGGCAGAGGAAGTCCAACGGGATATGAAAAAGGCCGGAACCCTGGAGCAGACGTCCTTTGAATTCCGTCACAGGAAGGCCGACGGATCCATCCGCAATGTTGAGGTGTTCAGCAGCCAAATAGTGGCAAACGGGAAAAACCTCCTCCATTCCATTATCCACGACATCACTGACCGCAAACAGGCGGAAGAGCGGCTCTCCCAAAGCGAAGCAGAATTCCGCAGGCTCTCGCAGGAATTCAACGGACTGCTCGATGCTATCCCGGACATACTCCTGCTTCTTGATAAAAACTTGAAAGTTCTCTGGGCCAATAGAGCCGCAGCTGAAAGCATCGGCGAGAAGCCGGAAGCGCTTGCAGGCAGGTTCTGTCATACCCTATGGTACGGGCGCGCTACTCCCTGTGAGCCCTGTCCGGTCGCAGAGAGCTTGCTCTCCGGAAAGCGCAGAAACGCAACTGTTACGAGGCCTGATGGCCGCATTTGGGACGTTCGGACCGTTCCGCTGACTGATGAACAGGGGCGAATTACCAATGTTATAGAAGTTGAACGCGATATCACCGTACATCGCCAGATGGAAGACCAGCTCAGACATTCCCAGAAGCTCGAAGGCGTTGGACAGCTTGCAGGAGGTATTGCCCATGACTTTAATAATGTGCTTACAGCAGTAGTCGGCTTTGCCGGACTGCTTCAGGTGAAGATGGACATGTCCGATCCCCTCAGGCACTATGCGGATGAGATCATGGCAGCAGGCCAGCGCGGCGCTTCGCTTACGCACCAGATCCTTGCATTCAGCAGAAAGCAGGTGCTCGACATGAAACCTGTTAATCTGAATGAGATTATCAGAAACCTCGAAAAGATGCTGCACCGGCTCCTCAGGGAAGACATCCGCATTGAATTAAATCTCTTCAGCAAAGACCTTCCTATCTTTGCAGACGCAAGCCAGATAGACCAGGTTATGATAAATCTCGCTACAAATGCCCGCGACGCCATGCCTGACGGCGGCAAACTCAGTATCGCGACAGAGCCATTTGAAATGGATAGAGAGTATAGCGAAATGCATGGATACGGCAGCCCCGGCAAATATGCCTTGCTGACGATTTCGGACAGTGGCTGTGGCATGGACCCTGAGACAAAGTCACGCATATTCGAGCCCTTCTTCACCACAAAGGAAGTGGGCAAAGGAACAGGGCTTGGTCTCGCTGTTGTTCATGGGATAGTAAAACAGCATAACGGCTATATCAATATATATAGCGAAGTCAGAAATGGAACTATCTTTAAAATCTATCTGCCGCTGACTGAATATGCGGCTAAAGAGACAAAAGAAGAAACTGAAGACCAAATCAGGGGCGGAACCGAAACGATCCTGATCGCCGAAGATGACGCCTCCCTCAGAACACTCTCCAGAACGGTGCTGAGTCACTATGGGTACAAAGTGCTCGACGCTGTTGACGGAGATGACGCAGTAATTAAATTCAGCAGGGACAAGGAGTCTATTAAACTGGTTATACTCGACGGCATAATGCCTAATAAAAACGGCAGGGAGGCGTTTGACGAAATTCTCAAACTCTGCCCTGACATGAAAGCCATTTTTATGAGCGGCTATGCAGAGGATATTTTTACCCATGACGGCATACCGGACACAACTGCAGTCTTCATCCAAAAACCGGTGACGCCCGATAAACTGCTCCGGACGGTGCGTGCAGTGCTGGACGGACAATAACCGGCTCCCTATGACCTTCCGCATCGGCCATCTATCGACTTTCTATCACACTGCCATGCTTCTTATGGCTGACAAAGGCCTCTGTTCCGGTATCGGCGCTGATATCGAATGGAAGCTTTTCGGCACAGGCCCTGCTATCGTGAATGCCTTTGAGAAAAAGGAGATCGACCTTGCATACATCGGTCTGCCTCCGGCAATCATCGGTATTGAGCGCGGCGTGCAGATCGTCTGCATTTCAGGCGGGCATGTAGAAGGCACGGTCTTCTGCGGTAAGGCTCAATACCGCGGCTATCCTGAGATCAGGGAATTGGACGATATCCTGAAGCAGTTCAAAGGCATGACGATCGGTGTACCGGGTAAAGGCTCCATACATGATGTGATACTCCAGGACAGCCTAAGAAAAGCAGGGCTTGCTGGTGATATTGAGGTCAGAAATTTTCCGTGGGCAGATATGGTCACCGAGGCGATGGTCAGGGATGAGGTGGCTGCTGCATTCGGCACTCCTGCCCTTGCTGTTTCCGTAAAGCACTATGCAGGCGGAAAGCTCCTCTATCCTGCTTCAAAGCTCTGGCCGAATAATCCGAGCTACGGCATTGTCATTGATAAACAATTCCTTGCCGGCAACCCGAGCCTTACAGAACAGTTCCTCCTTGCCCACGAGAAGGCAGCTGCATTGTTAAGGAATAAGCCGTCACAGGCGGCAGAGATCATAGCGTCCCATGTCGGTTTTATTGAGCCCGGTTTTGTGCTCGAAACTCTGAGGGTTTCGCCGAAATACTGCGCTCAGCTTTCTGATGGGTATCTTGCATGCACCATGGATTTTGTGAAGACCCTGAAAGACCTTGCATATATCAGACGTCTGCTGATACCTGAGGAGATCTTCGACCGATCGCTTATAAGCAGGGTCCATCCGGAAAAACATCATTATGATGACGGCATTCGTATATACTGAATATGCAGCAGTAGTGACTATTCAGCAATCCCTTCCCTTACCAAGGGGAGGCCAGGTGGGGTTATGCTTATTTGTCGTAACCTCCCCAATCCCTCCTTGGTAAGGAGGGGTTAAAACATAATTCAAGGAGACGCCTTATGTCAGATAGTGAAAAACCGTTACCAAAACCGCCGAAGACACCCTTTGGGAAAAAGCGGATGAGCGAAGAAGAACAGGAGGGACAGGCCCCTCTGATGGCAGACCAGATGGCAATGGCTGCAGCAACCGGAAATCTCGACCGGTTCATGCAGCAGAATATCCCTGACAATGAGCATGCGCGCAAACTGGCCATGATGATGATGGGTATGACCGGTATGATGCCGCCCGGAGCCTTTCCCGGAAAGAGCGCAGAGGCTATGCAGCCGCCTCCTGCGGCAGCACAGCCGGAGCAGTCAGGAGAAGCAGCGCCCGAAACAGAGGTTCCTGAGGATGTGAGGCAGGCGATCATGTCAGGCAATATGGAGGAACTGAAAGGACTGCTGATCCGTGAGCATCAGAGGCGAACCGGCTCAATCATCTCAGAAGTTCCTCCTGCTCCAGAGGCAGAGGCTGGATTCAATACAGCGCCTTCAGGCATCGAAAAAGAGATATTGGACGAAATGATCAGGATCGCCGCGGCCAACAGCGTCACTCTTGACTGGCTCATCATGAGGGCATTGAAGGTCTTCATCCAGGAGTATCAGAAAACCGGCAGGCTTTAAATACAGAGAGGACAGGAACTATCCTGTCCTCTCTGTGCTGAAACTTGAATCCGTCTCTTAGATCTTCTTCATCTCGTTCTTGCAGGTACATTTGCCAGGGTTCTGGCTTATCGTGTCGCATTTGCACTCAGGCCCGCATGCACATGCATACTTGCCGGTTGCCTTGAAGGCCCGCTCTTTTTCCCACTTTTCTGCCTTGAGCATTACCTTTTCACCGTCAATCTTTGTCACCTTTGCCTTGACCATCTCCTTGTCGCAGGTGCAGTTGCCGGCATTTCTGGACATGGTCTTGCACGTGCAGCTGTCGCCGCAGTTGCAGGCAAATATCTCATCGCCGACCTTCAGATCCATCTTTGCCTTTGCAGCAGCAAAAGAGAGTGCAACAAAAGCCGCCATCACCATCACCATCACCATTACCATTGCCATAAGAATCAGCTTCTTCATCGTCTATCACCTCCTTTCTCCGTCAACCCTAAACTTATGATTATCAGGCTGTATCTAAAATCTATTGCATTTCGTCAAAACTGTCAAGAAGAACTTTTCCTCTTGTCTGACGGTCAGCACTGCTATTTCAGGATCTCCCACATATCTTCAAAAGCTGCCTGAAGTGCAACGTCAAAGCTCCCGACAGCCCCGCCATGAGCCCTGACAAATTCTTCTGCGTCCTTTCTCATTTCAAAGGCCCACTTGCCCCGTATGGACATAACACCCTGCCTGTCGCCGCCGATCACCCAAAAGGCCTTCCTGGCATTGATCAGCTTTTTTGTCCCATAATCTCCTGCACCGATAAAACCCGCTGGCACGCCATAATTCAGTGCAAGATCTATTGCAGTGCAGTGGATGCTGCAGGTCCCGGTTTCGCCCGGTCCTTTCTTCTGCACGACAAGCATTCTGCTGAAATCGAATTTTCTCCTGTCCATACCGCAGTATTTACAGTCAGGATGGACCTGTATGTCGTTCTTTTTTGAATAGGCTGCATGTTTTCTGCCCTGCGGCATGGTCACGTCACCGGCCATATCGCTGAATACAGTCTTCATCGCCTCGTCATAAGAAGCCAGCTTGCCGCCATGTTCCGCGATGAATTTTTCAGCGGCAGTCCTCTCCGCAAACGCCCACTTTGCGCGCCTTGACATAATGCCTGTCCTGCCCCCTCCGATAACCCAGACCGCCTTCCCGGCATCAACAAGTTTTCCTGTAGCATAGTCAGCCACCATCATGCCGGTTATCGTCTTTTCCCTGTGTGCAGCCATATCCACAGCCGTACAGCGAATACTGCATGTCCCGCCCTTTGAGCCGCCGTCGTAAGCAAGCAGCATGCGGCCCATCAGATGCTTCTGCCTGTCCATACCGCAAATCAGACAGGCGGGATACTCCTTCAGATCATCGGGATGATTGTCGTTAACTGCAGCGATAAGGAGGCTGGCGATGCACAGAAGAAGCACGATCTTTCTCATTCATGTTCCTTTCGCAGGGCATATTCCCAAAGGATCAGGTCATAGTCTTCAGGCGTGTCCATATCAAGCACGACACCCCGGTCCTCTACTGACAGATAGTCTATTAATGAGTCGTGACTGCTGACGATATCCCTCAGGTTTCTTTTTTCGAATATCTCCTGAATGATCACGTGCGGAAAAAGCGTAGGATGTCCCCGTCGTCTGTTATAGCTTGGAATAATTATGGCCTCCAGATTTTTCTGATGCCTGGCAAGCAGCGCTTTTATTGTATCAGGCAGAACAAGGGGATGATCAACAGGAAAGACCAGGACAGAAGATGCTCTGTCTTTCAGTGCATTCAGGCCAACCCGAACTGACGCTGCCATGTCACTGCCCGTGTCAGGATTCCTCGCCAGCGTTACAGGCAGATATCCGATCGCAGCAGATACTTCGTCTCCATGCCGACCGGTCACCACAACAATGTCAGTGACTCCTGCAGAAAGAATGGTATTGATACAGTGCTCAATTGCTGTGAGACTGCCCAGGGGAAGGAGCTGCTTCAACTGCTCCATTCTCCTGGCCGAGCCTGCTGCAAGAAGAACGGCTGATACCTGATGCTGCATTCTCCCTCCTCTTCCCGATGATCTGGGCCATGATGCTGATCGCGATCTCCTCAGGCGTAACCGAGTTGATCGGGAGGCCTACGGGTATATGCACCCTGCTGATCTGGTCCTCGGAAAAACCTGCCTCTGACAGCGCCTTGAAGAGCAGCGCTTTTTTCCTTCTGCTGCCGAGCAGACCGATATAACGGGCTGTCGTCCTGAGCGCTGCGATGACTGCGTCAAGATCATGGTTATGCCCGCGCGTTGCAACAACGATATAGGCATTGTCAGGAACGATCATACGGTAAAACATGCCGGGAAAATCATTGACCACGATGTCATGAGCATCAGGCAGGTTCTCAGGATTGGCATATTCAGGACGGTCATCACAGGCCATCACACGGAAACCGCTGAACCGCGCAGCCTTTGTGAGCGCCTTACCCACATGACCGGCACCCAGAATGATCAGGGTTGGGTCAGGGATGACAGGATCGATGAAGACCGAAACCCTGCCGCCGCAGACAAGGCCGCCCTGCTTCTCGGTCAGGTCAAAGGGCAGGGTCACTGACTGTTCATCTCGGATTGCCATAAGCGCAGCCTGTACAACCTCAGCCTCAAGACAGCCGCCGCCCAAGGTTCCGACGATCGTGCCGTCATCACGGATCAGCATCTTTGAACCGGTCTTCTGCGGCGCAGACCCCGCAGACTGCACGATCGTTGCAAGCGCAGACGACCTGCCTTCTTTCTTCAGCCTCAAAAGTTCTTCGTATAGTTCCATAAAATACCCTCGCACATGTTTTTAACCCCACCTACCCTCCCCTTGCTAAGGAGAGGGATCAAGACCAACGACCTCATTACATTTTCTACCCCTAACCTTTCAATGCCTGCATCACCGCCTCAGGGGTCATCGGCAGGGTTCGCATTCTCACCCCTGCGATATTAAACAGGGCATTCGCAACCGCTGGTGCCACAGGCGGCACACCCGGCTCTCCAATGCCACCCAGTTTACCGTTGCTCTTCACGATATGGACCTCAATCTCAGGCGTCTCGCTCATGGTCAGAAGCGGGTATGTATCAAAGTTCTCAGTCTTGACCCCACCCTCTGCAAATTCTATCTTCTCTTTCAGCGCAGACGAAAGCCCCATCACAATACCGCCCATCATCTGGGCCTTCACGGTATCCGGATTCACCACATTGCCGCAATCAACAGCGCATACAACCTTGTGGACCTTAATTGTGCCGTCTTTTTTATTCACGGATATATCCGCGACCTGAGCAACATAACTGTCAAAGGAAAGGTGATAGGCTATGCCCCTGCCCATGCCTTTCTTGAGCGGCTTTCCCCAGCCCGCCTTTTCCGCAGCCACCTCAAGAACCTTTTGTGCCCTTGGGTGCTTCCTGAGAAGGTCCAAGCGGAACTTGAGAGGGTCTTTCTTTGCCAGATGGGCCATCTCATCAATAAAGCTCTCGACCGTAAAGGCATTATGCGAGCTTCCTACCGAGCGCCAGAAGCCGACCGGCACAGGAGTATCGATCCTCACATATTCGACCGAGATGTTCGGGATATCGTATTCCATATTGCTCAGGCCTTCTACCGCTGCATTGTCTATGCCGTTCTTCACCGTAGCAGGAAACACCCGTGCGAAGATCGAAGGGCAGACGATCTTGTGTGACCATGCGGTGAGCTTGCCCTTTTCATCCAGGCCGCCCTGTATGCGGGACAGGGTGCCGGGTCTGAAATAGTCGTGATGGAAATCATCTTCACGTGTCCATATCACCTTGACCGGTTTACTAACAGCCTTTGATATCTGGACCGCCTCTTCCACAAAGTCCTGCTCGAACCGCCTGCCAAAGCCTCCGCCAAGATAGGTGGTATGGACATGGATCTGTTCAGGCTTCAGTCCGGTGATCTTCTGCGCTGTCGAGAGCGTACCGGTCTGGTTCTGTGTCGGAGCCCAGATATCACATCTGTCCTTCTGCACAAAGGCTGTGCAGTTCATCGGCTCCATGGTCGCATGACTGAGATACGGCAGAGAATATGCAGCATCGATCTTCGCGGCTGCCGCAGCATATGCCTTCTGCGAATCGCCATCCTTGCGGGCGATAACGCCGTCCTTGCCGAGATGACTTTGAAAGTCCCTCGCAAGACTTTCGGTTGACAGTGCCTCATCCGTGCCCTTGTCCCAGACAATATGTATGGCAGCCCTGCCCTTCAGCGCAGCATCGAAGGTCTCGGCGCAGACCGCAACTCCCCGGTCAATCCGAACCACCTCTTTTACCCCTTTGATCTTCGTCGCAATGGCAGAACCATGCACAGCCTGCGCCTTTGCACCAAATATCGGGGGACGCAGCACAACAGCAACGAGCATATCAGGCACCGTAACATCCAGACCGAAAATGGCAGAGCCATCTGTTTTTTCCACGATATCGAGCCTCGGCATGGTCTTTCCGATAAACCTGAGCTCTGAATCTTTTTTCAGGCGCGGCTCTTTTGGCACAGGAATAACGGATGCCGCTTTGCTGAGTCTGCCGTATGAAAGCGTGCGCTTGCTTGATACATGCTTCACCTTGCCTGCAACAGCTTCACATTCTTTTGCAGGGACCTTCCAGGTCTCGGCCGCAGCAGCAACAAGCATCTCCCTTGCGGCAGCGCCTGCCTTTCTGAGGGGCTCATACATATGCCTGATGCTTGAACTTCCGCCTGTTGCCTGAGCTCCCCAGACAGGGTCTTTATAACCGTCAGCAGCAGGAGCGACTTCGAACTTCACCTTTTTCCAGTCAGCCTCCAGTTCATCGGCAACGATCATAGGAATGGAGGTGTAAATACCCTGCCCCATCTCGGACTTATTCACAATGACCACAACCGTGTCGTCAGGCATTATCCGCAGCCAGATGCTGGGGCTGAAACCCTTTGCCGCGGCGTCTTCCGCCTCTTTTGCGGAAAGGATATGGTATCCGGAAGGTGTGATCGCGATCGCAAGGGTAAAACCGGCAATTTTAAGAAACTCCCGCCGTGTGATGGATGAGCTCATTTTCCACCCTCCTTTGCCGCGACCTTGATCGCAGTCTTGATCCTCGGGTACGTGCCGCAGCGGCAGAGATTGCCGTCCATAGCCTTTATGATCTTTGCCTCGGAAAGATTCTTGCCCTGGGACAGGAGCTCCGCCGCCTGCATGATCTGGCCGGGCTGGCAGAACCCGCACTGGGCGACCTGCTCCTTTACCCATGCTTTTTTGAGAGGATGGCCTTCAGGCACGCCTTCGATCGTTGTGATGCTTTTGCCCTGCGCCTCGCCTGCTGATGTCTGGCAGGACCTTACTGCCTTTCCGTCCAGATGGACAGTGCAGGAGCCGCAGAGACCTTTGCCGCAGCTGTATTTGGTCCCTGTCAGTTTGAGGTGTTCCCTGATCACCCATACCAGCGGCACGTCAGGGCTTATGTCCAGTGAATGCATTTTCCCGTTGACCTTAAGAGATATCATTGTCTCCTCCTGTAATGGAAAGCGTAGCTTATGAAATTCGTTGCGGATCGTTTATCGGCTGCTAAGCAAATGCTACCCCATGATAAGGGGACTGTCAATCGGAAATTTGGGATTATGAAGCATCTAAAATAATGCAGGCATTGATGTATAAATCCCTCCTGCCCTCCCTTTGCCAAAGGGAGGCAATTACCCCTCTTTGGCAAAGAGGGGTGAGGGGAGATTTTATGAATAATGCATATTCATTAATGAGATGCTCACTATAAAATAAGCCTGACTGAACAGAAAAAACGACGAAAACGAATTTTTATCTCAGACGTTCAGACTTCGCTGATCAGTTCTTCGCTCGTAATAACCCCAATGCCTTTGCGTCTGTATCGCTCTATGACATTTGCCATCTTCTTGCGTGACAGGACAGCGTCCTCGACAACAGTCACCTTGTACCCGCGGTTCAGAGCACCGAGGGCCGTGTAATAGACGCAGTACGCAGCATCGACTCCCACAAGGTAGAGTTCATTAACGTGGTTATCGATCAGGAACTGCTCGAACTGCCTGGACGAAAATGCATCAGTTCTGTTCTTCTCGAAATCGTTTTCATTGATCTTCTTTATCCTGCGGTCGATAATGACCTTTCCCTGCCTCCTGCCACCATGAAGCCGCACGAACAGGTTATTGCTGAAGACCTGCCTGATATATGCCACCTCCATGCCCGACTCCGCAGCCTTGTCTATGAGAGAGTTGACGATGAAGAGCATGCCGCCCGTCGGCGGTCTCGTGACCGGCTGTCTGGTAGTTGTTCCCACATAGCCTTCCTGAATGTCCAACACTACCAGCGCCTTCCGCGGCTCAGGATACGCAGCTATCTTCCTTCCCCTCGTGGCCATGAACATACTACGGAGCATCATTAAGCCAGCTGCAAGAGCAATGGCAATGATTACCACAAGGGCCATGACTGCAAAGAATTTTATGGACATGGATTAAATCTCCTAATAGCTATGAAGGGAAGAGAACGATTCGGCTGACCCGCCGGGGTTAGACATTTATGGATTATTACCCATTATTATTTCCATTTTCGAGGGCTTAGTTCGCCTGAAATAAATAACGTCAGAAGTGCACCTAACCCTACACCCCCAAAGAAAGTTTTGAAATGGCTAATTTTGTATAAGGTTCCTGTATCGAGACTCGAACCGAAGCCAAGCCGAACAAAAAATAACAGCCCGCCGATAATAGCTGATAAACCGGTGATGAAAAGCGCCGTTAATACCCATCGAGGTCTTTCATAATTTTTTAATCTCGGGACGATGGCAAGAGCTAACCCTCCTATAATCTTTATTATTGCAGAGACAATTTCACCTATTGACCAAGTATCCATAGTTTATTATCACCAAAAATAATTATATACTGGTAATGGCTCTTCGTTATGGATCATGTCGTCAACGACATTCTTCACAAGCTTACGGATACCTCTTAACGCTGCATCCGGAGAATGCGCAAGCCAGCTTAGGCTCGGGAATTCAGCGCAAAGACCGACGTAATCGTTGTCTTCCTCTGACCATGTGACCCGATAAGTATACTTGTCTCTTTTCATTGTCCTTTGAGGCTACTCCACAACTGGCGCGGCGTTACAATCTTTATCCCCTTGTAAGCCTTCAGAACGAGAAGATCATCATCGCCGGTTACGATATAGTCTGCTAAACCGGCTAATGCAGTACCGATAATTTGAACGTCATCCTTGTCCCGGCAGAGAGATTCGTCAAGGGGCACAGGCGTTGTTATCGCTGCAACATCCCTAAGATACTGAATAATGTCGAGCACTGACTTTTTTGGCAACTTGATCTTCTTTATAAGTTTCTCCTGAGTCTCTGCAAGGATATACTCACTGAGCACAATGGTATGGCCGGAAATTGATACTTCAAGTATTTCTGCACAGAGTCCACGGGCTGCAAATGCAGCTATTATGACGTTCGTATCGAGGACAAACCTCACGAAATGGCCTTGAAGACATCCTCGTCAGTAAGTAAGCCCTGAGCCTCTGCAAAGGGGAGGGTCTTTTTTCTCAGCTGCCTGAATCTTTTCAATGCAAGATATCTCTCAATAGCGACCCTGATGATCTCACTTCTTGATGCATGTTCTTCGCTGACAACTGCATCGAGTTCCTTCTGAAGCTTCTCAGGCAACCGTATGGTGATAGTATCCTTCATATCCAATCCTCCTTGCACTTCGTAAGACATTGTAACACATTTTAAGGCGCTCACACCATATGCTTTACAAGCGAGCCGAAGGCAGGCGGTATGGGGGTGGTGAACTCCATTTTTTTCTTTGTGAGCGGATGGGGGAAAGAGAGGCTGTATGCATGGAGCGCAATGCGGCGGATCGGGTTCGACAATGCCCCGTATTTTTTGTCGCCGACGATCGGGTATCCCATATCAGACAGATGCACGCGGATCTGGTGTTTGCGGCCGGTATCGAGGATCAGCTCAAGCAGCGCATGCGCCTTGTCCGCCTTGATGACCTTATACCGCGTGACTGCATGTTTGGTCTCCTCGGACATTGCCGCTGAATAGACCTTGAACGCCTTTGTTTCATTCAGATAGCTCTCGATCTTCCCTTCCCTCTTCTTTGGCACGCCTTCGACAACCGCATAGTATTTCTTCTCTGCATGCTCCCAGGCTTCCTGGAGCTTTTTCTTTGCTGCCTCGTTCTTTGCAAATACGAGCAGGCCGGAGGTCTCCCGGTCAAGCCGGTGGACAATAAAGATGCGGTCAGGCCTTGAAGGGTTGCGCTCCTTGAAATACGCGTTCAGCAGGTAGTATGCAGTTTCTCTTTTTTCATTTTCTGTTGCTATGCTGAGCAGGCCTGAAGGCTTGTTGATCACCATAACAGCATCATCCTCATGCAATACCTCTATGTCATGTTTCACGAGGATATCCCTGCCCGGCTCAGGCTTGGTATCAAGAGCGAGAATATCACCTGCTGACAGAAGATGGTCATGCCCGGTCACGAGCTTCCCGTTGACCGCTATGGCCCGGTGCTTCAGAAGCTGCCTGATCTTCGTCTTCGTGTACCCCATGCGCACAAGAAGCTCGATCAGACCCGAGGCTGTTTTAACGTTGATCGGTTTCATAATAACGCGTTGTCCTTTTCTCCTGACAGTTTTCCCCTCAATTGTCCGCAGGCTGCAAGGATGTCCTGGCCCTTGCTCTCCCTGACAAGCGCTGTCATGCGGTTCTCCTTCAGCACCTGCTGAAACGCAAGCACCCTTTCCTGCAAAGGTCTTTTCAGGCTGCTCCCCTCATGAGGGTTATACGGGATCAGGTTTATCTTGCAGGGTATGTTCTTGAGCTTTCTGACCAGCCTCTCCGCATCCTCGATAGTGTCATTAACCCCGTCGATCAGCACATATTCAAACGTGATCAAACGCTGCGGCTGAAGCGGATACCTCCTGCAGGCGTCAAGAAGCATCTTGAGCGGATATTTCTTATTGATCGGCATGATCTGGTCCCGGACCGCGTCGGTCGTTGCATTCAGCGAAATGGCAAGATTAACGCCAGGCGCCTTCTGCGGCAGTTCCATCATCTTCGGCACCAGACCGGAGGTCGAAAGCGTGATCTTTCGTTTTGATATGCCGAGGATATCCGTGATCCTCCAGAGCGCATCGACCACTTCATCGAAATTGGCAAGCGGCTCTCCCATACCCATAAGCACGATGTTCGAGACCCTCTCAGGCCTGATCAGCCTGTTGACCGACAGGATCTGGTCAACGATCTCATGGGCCTTCAAATTTCTGATTAAGCCCGTCTCTCCGGTAAGGCAGAAGCTGCAGGCCATGGCGCAGCCGACCTGCGACGATATACAGAGCGTGCGGCGGTCATCGTCCGGGATCAGCACACTCTCGATCGTCCGGCCGTCTTCGAGTCCAAAGAGATATTTCTCTGTGCCGTCCTTTGACCGCTGGCGCGTGACAAGCTCAAGGCTGCTGATATACGCGGTCCTGCCGAGGTCCTCGCGCATGGCCTTTGAGAATTCGGTGATCTCCTGCAGATCCTGAACATATTTTTCATACATCCAGTGCATAAGCTGACCAACGCGGTATTTGGGCAGACCCTGCGCCTTTGCAAAACTGAACAGTTCTTCCCGGGAGAGGGACTTCAGATCTATCTTTTGTGGCATTTCAGAAAATGGCTGTATTACTTGTTGGCATGGCACCGCGGGCAGAAAAACTTTGCGGTGAACCACGGGGTATCATGGGAAAAGTCAGGGATCAGATCAAGGAGCATCGGCACATTGCAGGATGGGCAGACAAAGCCATTGAGCTTGAAATCCTCCGAAAGCTTCTTTGCATCATAGAGAGATTCCTTGATCTCAATATTATAATGCGCGACCGCCTGTTCAGCAGGTTTCTGGGTCAGGGCTGCGCGGATCTTCTCTACGACCTCGTTCGGCTTGGTGATGGACTTCACAATGTAACCGGCAGCGCCGAGACTCAGCGCCTTCTCGACCTCGTCGGGCTGGCCCTTGGCCGAAAAGACAATTACCGGGATATCCTTGAACTTCTGGTCGGTCTTGACGACCTGGAGCACCTTGTATCCGTCCATGATCGGCATCATAAGGTCAAGGAGGATAATGTCCGGCTTGCTCAGCGAGAGGGCCTTGATCGCTTCCATGCCGTTGTCAGCAGTGACCACCGCAAACTGCTCCAGCATAAGCTTATTGCGGTACATCTGCTGTATCGCTTTTGAGTCTTCTACAAGAAGTACCTGGTATTTCACGGTTTAAATGTAATATGCCCTGTTCGCTGATGTCAAGAAAGAGGCTATGCCTCTTCTGTCACGATCTCTTCGAGAATAACATCGAAGATAAGGTTCTGCCCGGCAAGGGCATGGTTCGCATCCATAATGTACCCGGTTTCTGTCTTCTCGATGACCTTTACCGCAATGGGCATCCCGTCAGCACGGTACAGCTGCATCTGCTGGCCGACCTCAGGCATAATTCCCTCGCTGATCCTGTCCTTATGAAACTCAAAGATCTTCTCCTTCATGCATGGGCCATATGCCTTGTCAGGGGTCATCGAGATCGACCGCGTCTCGCCCGGCACCATGCCGATAACGCCTTCTTCGAGACCTTTAATGAACTCGCCCCTGCCGATCTTCATCTCAAGCGAAGCGCCTCCTTCAGAAGAATCAAAGACCGATCCATCTTCAAGCCTCCCAACATAGTGAATCCTTATTGTATCGCCTTCTTTAACCTGTGCCATCTGTTTCCTTCCTTTTTGATTGATTGTATATTTTACCACAGCTGTTCATAAAAGGTTTTTCAGCGTAGTAAGCATTCAGTTATGCGAGATGCGGCTCCTCTCCTTTACAAGGGGAGGTCGGGTGGGGTATCGGATAAAGTAATCAAAACCTCTGCCTAAAGCACCTACTTTTGGCCCATACCCCTCCTTGGTAAGGAGGGGATTCTTGAATCCATCCACCCATAACTGAAGCGCAACGCAGCATACGGACTTTTTACGAAGCCGTCACAATTGGCTAATGGTCCGCCGGCATGGCATAATATGAAGTCAAAAATCATGGAGAGACCTTGTTAAGAACAGCTGCCATATTCCCCGGTCAGGGGTCCGAGTATCCGGGAATGCTCGCTTCCATAAAGAAGGCGCCGGTGACCGCTGAGATCTTCAGCAGGATCGGGCATGTTGCCAAAAGGGATATCCTTGAGGCTGCGCTGAAACATACGAACCATGGACTGAGCGATCCTGTGGTCTCCCAGCTCTCGGTCTTCGGTGCAAGCGCCTGCTACTGGCAGCTGCTCAGAAAACAGGAGGACTTTCAGTGTGTCACCGGCCACAGCCTCGGCTTTTATGCAGCGCTCTATGCATCCGGCGCTGTCACCCTGGAAGATTGTGCTGCCGTCATCATACATGTTCAGAAGGCAATAGAGGCGGTATCGAATAACAGGGCCGGGCTGATGGCATCGATCATGGGGCTGCGAACAGAACAGGTTGAAGAGATCTGCGCAGGGCTTGACGATGTTTATGTTTCCAACGTGAACTCCGTTACTCAGACGGTCATTTCAGGCTGGAAAGACGCGGTTCGGTCAGCATGCAGCATGGCACTTGAGGACGGTGCACTTTCCGTAAAAGAGCTGTCCATAGCCTATCCCCTGCACAGTCCTCTTATGCACGGCATAGAAGATTTGATCGGACGGGCTGTAACCATGCTGGGGATCAGAGAGCCGGAGATCCCGGTCATAAGCCACATTGACGGCGACGTATTGCAGAGCGAAGGCATTGCCCGCGTGCTCGCTACACAGCTTACCCAAAAAGTGCTCTGGAGAGACACGGTAAAGGCTATCCGGCAGAGAGGCATCAACCGTTTTGTCGAAGTCGGCCCCTCTGATGTTCTCTCAAAACTGGTCAGATGGATTGAACGCGACGCGGAATCTTTCAGGGCAGAGGAGCTGGTGCCGTGTCCGTTCTCGTAGCACTCGTCACGGGCGGCACAAAAGGCATCGGCAGGGCCATTGCCCGCTCGCTTGCAGGCAAAGACATTCGGGTCTATATGAACTTTGCCTCTGACTCGCAGGCCGCTGAGGCAGCGCTCAGTGAACTGAATACTGACGGCAGTTCCGCGGCCGTCATACAGGCTGATGTGTCAGATCAGGAACAGGTAAATGCCATGATCGGGACGATCGTGCAGAACGAAGGCAGGCTCGATATCCTTGTGAATAACGCTGGCATCATCAGGGACGGCCTCCTCATGCTGATGCCGGACAGGAATTGGCACAAGGTCATAGAAGTGAACCTGAACAGCGTATACTACTGTTCAAAGTCAGTGCTGAGGCCCATGATCGGCAACAAATGGGGCAGGATCATCAATATCATTTCGCCGAGCGCTCTTATGGGCAGGGCAGGACAGACGAACTATGCGGCATCAAAGGGAGGCATACTCAGTTTTACCCGGTCATTGGCGCGCGAGGTCGGCCGGTACAACATCACGGTGAATGCAGTCTCTCCGGGTGTGATAGCAACAGAACTCACCAGAGACATGGATGAGAAGATCAGACAGGAGTTCATCTCCATGATCCCGGCAGGCAGGTTCGGAACTCCTGAAGAAGTGGCACAGGCAGTTTCATTTCTTGCTTCGCCTGAGGCAGGATATATTACCGGTGAATATATATCAGTTGACGGAGGACTTACCTGATGGAAAGAGCAGCACTTGTTGAAGAACTGAAGGCATTGATTATAAAGAACCTGAAGCTGGAGGATATGAGCCCTGAAGATATCGATGCTTCAGCGCCGCTCTTCGGGAGCGGACTCGGCCTGGACTCTATCGATGCCCTTGAACTGGTCGTCGGCCTCGAAAAGACCTACGGCATCAGTATCCCTGATGAAGATGTCGGCAAAGAGGCCTTTGCATCAGTGAATGCCCTCGCTGACTACGTTATCAAGAGCAGAACATAGCCCTTCCATGCGGCCTTCTGAGTATCTTCCGCACCGGTATCCTTTTATCATGCTCGATACGGCAGAGGTGATCGAAGAAGGCCGGCGGGCAAAGGGTTCCCGGCAGATAACCATCAATGACCCCATCGTGCTTCCTGACGGCACACTGCCCCAGGTCTATATTATTGAATCCATGGCTCAGGTGTCAGGCATTGCAAGCGGCAGAAAAGGACGCTCACTCTTCGCAGCCATCAGCGGCCTGAACTTCCACGGGACGGTCAGGGCAGGCGATACGCTTGAGGTGGAGAGTATCGTAGAGCGCAGCATAGGCGGCATGTATATTTTTATTGCCCGCGCCTCTGCTTCAGGGAAGGTTATTGCAGACGGGGGGATAGTTCTTCACTTTGATGAGAACCAGAGAGGATAAGCTTCCGTTCATCTGGGCCCTTGCCAGGAGGTTTCCGATCATCACCGTGCTGGCATCGGCCATTGCCGTGCTGGCATCTGTCGGCGCAATACTCGGCGCGAACTTCAATACCGATGTCACACGCCTGATCCCTGCAGACGCCCCAAAGACCTCGCTCTATTTTGATCTTGTCGATAAGACCGGCGGCATGGATAAGGCATATATCGTCTTCAGTTCCGACCGGATAATGGACCATGTCGAAAAGATAGAAGCGATCGGCCGGGAGATCGGCTCATCCCCTATGGTGACAAAGGTCTCCTGGAAAATATCCGGAGAGGCAAAGACATTTCTGAGAGACGTCTATGCAAAAAAAGCCCCCCTGCTTCTGTCACCGGGCGAGATGGAGGAGTTCACCAGGAAACTCAGTCCCGGGGGCATGGAACGGGAACTCGAAAAGACCCGCCAGAGGCTGCTGCTGCCCGGCAGCCAGGAAGGCCTGACCATGGCCGATCCCCTGAACTTCTTTGAGATGTTCCTGCCGCATATGCGCCTTGCTGATGGTTCCTTTGATCCCTCTTCAGGCTATTTTCTGACCCCTGATAAAAAAAATCTGATCATGATCCTTACGCCTGCCGGCTCGCCGCGCGATATTGCATTCTCGGAGAAGTTCATCAAGAGCACGGGATCAATATTGGAACGATACAGGGGCACTGACCTCACTGCGGAGATAACCGGCAGCCACGCTATCACACTCCATGAGGCATCTGCCATGAAGAGGGAGATCGTCATGAATACGGTTTCCTCTCTCGCGGGCGTAATGCTCATATTTCTGATATTTTTCAGGTCGCTGAAAGGACTGCTCTATGTGATGTTCCCGGTCGTTACCGCGATGATCATGACCCTCGGCATAACGCTTCTCTTTTCCAATGCCCTTTCAGAGGTGACCGGCGCATTCGCCGGCATGCTCGCCGGACTGAGCGACGATCTGGGCATTGTGCTTTACGTCAGATACCTCGTGACCGCAGAAGAACATACAAACCCTGCCGAACGCATGGACAGGACCATCAAGGCCGTGTACCGCGGCATAACCACCGGCGCCCTTACCACCGCAATAACTTTTCTGCCGATGGTCTTCTCGTCCTTCAGGGGGATCCGTGAACTCGGCCTTCTGACCGGCATCGGCATGCTCCTCTGCTGGCTCCTGCTCTTCACCCTGGCATCGCTCACCATAAAGCCGTCCTCAGGCAGGTTTATCGAGATCCGTGCGCTCAGGAATATTGCCTTATATGCGTACCAGAGGCCTTTGCGCATCATCTGCCTGTTCTTCTTCTCAACCTTAGCCCTGGCCTTTTTCATCCCCCGCATCCAGTTCATGGGAGATATCACCAAACTCGGTACTGATGACAACAGACCGCGTCAGGCATTTGAGCGGCTGAAGGATACCTACATCAAAGAACAGGGCGTCTTTATTACAGACATCTCCATGGAGATGGAATCAGCTCTGGTAAGAAGTGTTGAGATAAAGGAGGCACTTGCAAAGAATTTAGAACATATAACAACAGCAGGAGATATCCTGCCGCCGCAAGCACGGCAGAAAAAGAATCTCGCAGCTCTTGCTGAGCTTGATCCGCAGAGGGTCGTCCGGGATTTTCAGAAGATCGCCGCAGAAAAAGGGTTTGATGTTTCAGAGTTCCGGGTATTCACGGAAGGTCTGCATACCATACTGCGCAACAGGGAGACGATCACGCTCAGGGATGTTGCGCCGATCAAAGACGTGCTTGAAAGGCTGCTGATCAATGAGGACGACCAGTGGAGGATCATTGTTACGGGCAATCTGAGAAAGGACGCGCCCCTGTCAGCGCTGGACGGATACACGCATACCGGGCCTGCCTTCATACGGCAGGAGCTTATTTCGATCCTGAAAAAAGATACGGCACTCATCGGCCTTATTGCGCTGGCATTCGTGAACATCGTCCTGTTCGTCGATTTCAGAAAGCTGGGCCTTGTGCTGCTCTGCCAGGTCCCGGTCATTGTCAGCATCATCTGCACACTCGGCATCATGGGCATGACCGGCATAAGCCTCAACTTCATGAATGCAATCATCTTTGTGCTGCTCTTCGGCATCAGCACAGACTATACGGTCCACCTTTTGCATCAGTATCGTGCTGACAGGGACATCGGCACGACCTTTCTCCAGACCGGCAAGGCTGTACTCGTAGCAGGTCTTACAACCGTTGCTGGAATCGGTTCTATCGGTTTTTCCACATACAAGGGACTGGCGACCATGGGCCAGGTGGCATCCATCGGCATTACCCTCTCTATCGTCCTCTCACTGACCCTTATTCCGGCACTGCTCAGACTGTATGAAGGCAGAACAAACCGATGAGCAGCAAGTTCTGCTGCCTGATCCCTGCCTTTAATGAAGAGAAGAGGATCAGCGAAGTTATCGCAGGTGTTCGGAAAGTCATCCCTGAGGTGATCGTGGTCGATGACGGCTCGCATGACACCACTGCCGAACTGGCCGAGAAAGCAGGCGCTCATGTGATCAGACATGAGCAGAATTGCGGCAAAGGTATGGCTCTCAGGACCGGCATCAGCCATGTGCTCAAACAGGGATATGATGCTGTCATGACGGTTGACGGCGACGGCCAGCATGCACCTGCCGAAATAGCAGATTTTCTTGCTGCATTTGCATCCGACAGAGGTGATATAATAATAGGTACAAGGCTCTGGGACAGGGCGGCAATGCCGTTGTATCGTTATATCCCGAACCGGATCGGAGTATTCTGCATCTCGATGGCTGCGGGCTGCCGGATCGATGACACACAGTCAGGCTTTCGCCTTTACAAAAGGGAGGTGCTGGAGACAGTGCAGCTCGAGACAACCGGCTTTGAGACAGAGACAGAGATACTGATCAAGGCAGGACAGGCCGGGTTTCGGATCTACAGCATGCCTGTCTCGGCGATCTATGACAGCGACTATACTACAAACTTCAGACCGATTCGGGACTTTTACCGGATCAGCATACTTTTTTTGAAACTGACCATCTTCGGAGGTGTGAAATGAAAAAGATCTTCAGGACAGCACTCATGCTGGCAATTGCGATCGGACTTACAGCCACTGCGTCATGGACAGCGGACACGGCGACAAAAGGAGCAGATGTCTATTTCTGCGACTGCGAAGAAGGCTGCCCCTGCCCTTCACCCTATCTTGAGCCGGGTACCTGCGAATGCGGCCTTGCGCTTGCAAAGGGAAAGGTGATCAGGATCGACAGGGAGAAGGACAGGATATATCTCTGCAAGTGCGACGACGACAAGTGCCCATGCGCATTCGATCCGAAAGACCAGACCAAATGCGGCTGTAACTATAAGGTGAAGGAATATCCTCTCAAGGGCAAGTATGTCTGCAACTGCGGCCCTGACTGCAAATGCAACACGGTTTCGGTCAGTCCCGGCAAATGCTCCTGCGGCGTACCGCTGAAGAAGGTGGAGTAAAGAATCGTATCTGGCGATTTTGTGCTGTTTAGATTTTAGTTGCAGATTTGTTTCGGCTTGAATGCGGCTATAGCTGCAATGGGGCAACTTGTCAAATGCAGCCTTTTTTCTATCTGTAGACGTCCTTTCTATGCCTTATACGGAAAATAGTGATGATCCTTTGATTTTCATCTACAGAATAAACAACCCTGTAATCGCCAACGCGAAGCCTGCATCTGTCTTCACCTTTAAGTTTCTTTGCATGCGGATAAGGGAAAGGCTCTCCTCTCAGCGACAATATGGCCGTATCAATCTTGAGAAATATCTGGTCTGGCAGGCTGTCGAGTTCTTTTTTCGCGGATTTCTTAAGAGAAATCCTATACATGAAGGCGAGCTTTTCTCTTGCGGCTGTATGCTTCGTAATCTTCTGACGGCTCTGCTACACGGTCTTCAATTGCCTTCAGATCAAGGAGGTCCTCCAGCAGATCATTGACCCTTGCGAGTTCCCGCATGTCGAGGACTGCGGCGACCTTTTGGCCCTTCACATCGGTTAAATACTGTTTGACTTTGATCTGTTCTTCCTTTTGCTTCATCGCAACAGACATTGTTTCCCCCTTTTTGTAACCCGAATTTATTATATCACAGGGATTACTACGCCTGCAGCGTGCCTCTGAAGAAGGTGGAGTAGCAGGTCTCATTTGATGCCAGCATAAGCTGAAAAATCCTGGGTGATAATAGCTCCACCTCATTGTTGTAATGGGCGTCTCCTCCCCTTTCCAAGGGGAGGCCGGGCGGGGTATCGAATAATGAATCAGACCTTGCGCAGTTCACCTACAACTCAACACGTTTCAGGAAGATGCAACGATGAAGGTTATGAGAAGAAAGGCGCAACGACAGATTTTATCAATTCCTCCACCGTTTTAATCCGAGCTATTCCCAACTGGAGCAGAGCAATGCTTACAAACTTTTGTTATTCCTCTAAAATTTAAACACGAACAATATTCGCATTCAATAATTAGAGTGAAATATGCTGCAAGCGGCATAGATAACATTCCAATGCCGAAGAAGTATATTTCAAATGCTTTACTTATTGGCACATGATCTCTGTCGAGAATAAAAACAGAAACCATGTTCGCAATAAAAAGCAGCATAAATTGAGTCCCAAGGACGCGCCGCTTTGCGTTAAGTTGACCGTATCTCGGAACAGGGCAATTATTTGAATTAGCTGTTGACTTCAGAAAGCACTCCTCATTTTCCATAAACCTTTTCCCAGCGTTACGCTTCCTGAACAATGACCGTATCCAGCAGATGGGAAAATGACTTCAGAACTTCTTTTTCAAAGACATCGGGAACACGGTCTTTTTTCATTTCAAGCGACTGATTCACGACCACCAGGCTGTCAAAATCAAAACCCTTCACACGCAGATACTCCCGCCCCAGGTGAATGGCAGTCTCTTTTTCGATCTCCTGCATTTTTTTCTTGTCGAACAATTTCCGGAAAAAGCCGGCCTCTTTTTTTCTCTTCTCCACTTCATTCTGTATCGCTTCTGCCTTGCGCTTGATCCTCTTCTTCACTTCCCTGAACCCCTCGTAACCCCAGTCCGGCAGAGTCATGCCCGGCGGCACCTCAATGCCGAAATTCCTCTCCATGGCAGCCGGCTGCCTGAACTCATCCGTATCGCGCAGGTTCTTTTTTTCCATGGTGTCGCAGAGCCCTGTCCAGAGCTGAGAGATCTGCTTATATTCCGAGGTCAGTTTCGCGATCAGAGGGTCTTTCTCGGTCTTGCGGGCTGATATGCCCTGCAGTTTATCCCGCTCCCTGAATTCAAGGGTCTTCTCCCTCACCATCTTTGCAATTTCGCCGATCACAATCACCCTCTCCTGAACAAGGACATCGGTAAGGCTGACCCGCCGTTCTACGCCCTCTGCGTCCCTGATGTTCAGGTCGATATTACAGAGAGAGGTGGCCACGCTCAGGGCCTTGCCCAGATACTGCTTGGCATTGCCATAGCCTTTCAGAGCCTTCTTGAGATCGGTCCCCGGCAGCGCAGCCTTCACAACCACGCCATCAAGAGGGTTGGACGAAATATGATCGTCAGACAGTCTTCTGAAGACCATGAATTTTGTCCCTTTTTGCCAGAACGTGAACGTTCCCTTTCTTAACATATCTTCCACCGTGCGGTTCCGTGATTCGAGGAGCAATTCTTTGAGTGAACTCCTCTGCTCCTCGCTGAGCCCGAAATCCGGAGCAGTAAAATCTGCAAGATCATTATTTGCAACAAAATGCGCAATCATATTCTTTATCAGCAGCTTCCTGTTGACGCCCTTGGGTATCGTGATGCCGCTATATCCTGTGCCGACCGGCGGCTTTTCCTGTCTGCCGGCCTCTTCGACATTAACCTCATCCCGTAACTGCGAAACTGCGATCTTCATCTTCTTTTACCCGCCCCTTGAGTGAACCCTTTTTTCTGCTCCATCCGAGCCACGTTATTATATCATGCACCAGGAGGTGTTTCTGCCTGCAACTCAGTCAGTGTCTACGAAAGTGTCTTTGCCAACAGCGCTGTGGCCACGCTCAGATGCTCCTCCGGATTAAGCGTCGGACCAAGGAGAGCAATCTGGGCAGGCCGGGTCAGAAGGCGCTCGTCATATTGAGCACCCGGACACCGGCTGCGCAGCTCAGCTATAAGACAGGTAAAGTTAAGCGCACGCGACGGCTGAAGCATCGGACCGAGCGAATCATAGACAAGCGCATTCTCGCGAAAAACCAGTAAGGGGTTGTCTCCGGCATAGAGGTTGAAGAACGCTGTACGCTCCTCGACCGCGACTTCCTGAACAGTCTTGGTGGTCCTGGTAAGCATCAAACCTCCGGACATTACTGCACGGCCCAGGCTCACTGATCGGCTCTTCACCGTCTCTGTGGTTGTGCCCCTGACGATCCCTATGCCCCGCAGGATAAGACGGACATTCTGGAACGGGATACTCAGACTCTGACCGGTCTCTGTTACCACAGCAAGACCAGTCACGCTGAGCGCAAATTTTCTGACGATCAGAGGAGAAAGTTCTGCAACAATCTCGCCCTCTGTAAGGAGAACAGCACTGAACCCTGCTGACTGCAGCTTTGCTTTCATCTGCATTGCCCGTTCCTGATCAGCGAATACGCCGACGGTAAAGGGACCATTTCCCGGCGAGCGGAGACGGGAAAGAACCTCATACATGGTCTTGTCCAGGGCCAGGGCAAGGGCAGAGGCATGCGTTTCCCTGTCCTGCCCCAGACTATGGATTGCAACAACATGCATCGCTTATAGCCAGGTCATGCAACAATGATCTCATGACCTTCGAATTCAACCTTGTCCCCCCTGCGCAGTTTGCAGCGCTTGCGCAGTTCAACACTGCCGTTGACCCTGACGTGGCCCTCGGCAACAGCAGCCTTTGCCATGCCTCCGGTATCACAGAGTCCAAGCACCTTCAGGAGGTTGTTCAATTCGATATATTCCCGATTGTTCAGGGCAAACTCTTCCATAGATTGGTTCAGAACCTTTCGGTCCCTACTTTACCTCCCTGTTGTCGATGAAGATCCGTGAAATAAGCGCCTTGCCATCCCTGCGCAAGGCAGCCTCGACATGCAGTCTGCTTTGGTCTCTGACCTGCGGCTGAGCCTGCGGGACATTCTGCTGTTTCGCCAGTGCATCAATGCTGCCCCTTCCCTCCTCGACAAAATAGTGTTCAACGCCATACTCCACGCTGAGTATCTTCTCTCTGATCTCTCGGGACCCGGCAACCGTACCAACAAATGACAGATCTTCCTTGCTGCATTGAGGCGTGTTTTTTTCCGTAAACAGCTGAAAATCCACCTGGCCGTTCCTGTGCGTGCAGAAGAGAACCTTATCATTGCTTCTCGCCCCGGAGAACCACCGCAGTTCAAACTGTCTTGTCTCGCCGGCCTCTCCCGCTGCTGTCACCATCCAGCGTGACTCGTCAAATACATTCGTCACCCTTCCCTGGATAAAAGTCCCTCTTTCCGGTTTCATATGAGATATGCCTGAATATTCGAAGGTATTGTCAGGCTGCTTCCGAAGAAGCACAAAGACATTATCATTCCTGCGATATTCATCCCTGATGCCAAGTTTGGTGAGGTTGATCCGCGAAATGTCATAGCTCAGGACCATGTAGTCGCCGCGGAACATATTCCAGGGATCGACCGGGACTGTTTTGAGCAGAACTTTTTCACCCGTGCTCACCCAGTAATGACGGTAGGCTATAATGCCCGCGAGAAGAATGGTCTGGATAAGCACGATGGCGATGAATTTCTTTGTCATCACAGTTCCTCCTTCATATTGAACGATGCAAGCACCCGCTTGCGTTTTCGCTCAAGAAGCAGACTGCCGAAGATAAGCATAAGCCCGCCGATGACAAAAAAGAGCGACCGCGGCAGCATCTTCCAGAAGAAATCGAAATACCTCGCAAAAACGTCCAGGACGAAAAAAAGCAGGCCAACATTGATATAGAAGGCCGCTTTTCTGGCAAACCCGAGCGCTATCATGCCGATGATCGCAGCAGCAAACAGGAGGTTGGATGACAGGGAGAGGAAAGTCACAACACCGCTTTTTATGGCTGAGCCATAATGCCTGGCAACACCCTGGGCAGCCTCATCGATCGCCGGATTATTGAAGGCAAGTAGCAGTATCACCGCCATAAGAAAGACAAGAGATGCAGCCTCTGCAATAAACCACGTTGTCTTTTTCTGCCGGTCAAACAGAAATGCAACGGTAAGGGCGCATGCAAAAATAACGAGCATCCCGCCATAGAACAGCATCAGTGAAGGGGCGCTGAAGTCAGACCTGAACATGTCGCCAAAGGTAAAGATATACCATGAGGACATGGTCACGATCGTGCCGAGCCAGAGGTAGGGACCATGAAAATGGGAAAAGCGTTCTGAGCCCCTGTGGGCAAGCCCCACGGCAGTCAGCGTGAGACCTGCAGACAGGTAAAGAGGGATAAATGCTGTTACTGAAGAAAAGAACTGCGGTTCACGCATCCAGAAGCTCGCTTCCATGCCGAGCCAGATGAGAAGGTTGACAAGAGCAAGGGTCAGGATCGTCCTGAACCTGAGCAGATAGGCAAGCGGAAGCGTACCGAGGACCCAGAGAAGTTCGCCGTTAGGATAATGAACGCTTATATTATAGATCTGCGCTATCAGGTAGATATTGGCGCCGTACGCCATGGTGCCAAGGAAAATGAGTGATGCGCCGACCTTTACATAATTCTGCCTGACATACCGCATGTAATATCCTGCGCCGTATGCCCCGATCATGGTGCTGAACAGGAGTGCAAGCTTGCCGATCTTCGGGATGAGGTGCCAGTTCGACGCGACAAAAAGGATAATGCCGAGACCAACCAGGATTGATCCCAATACAGAGACCACCGTTATAAGTCTGCCTGAACCGGCCTTTGTCTGGACCTCTGAAACAGTATTGTAGTGGGAAAGGATCTTGTCCCGCTGCTCATAGCTTATGAATCCCTTCTCTATCCATGAGCCCATTTCAACCCGCAGTTTCCTGAGGAACCCGGCATAATCTTCGTTATAGTTCATTTCCCCTCCCCCAAAATTACCCTGCATGAAAAACAGAACTCATTGTCACCCCATTATCTCTTTCACTCTTCCCACTTCCCCGCTCTGGAGGCGGACCTTGATGCCATGGGGATGGACCGGCGAATTCGTCAGGATATCTTTCACCATACCTTTGGTAAGCGTGCCGGTGCGCTGATCTTTTTTCAGTATAACCGCAACGCTGAGGCCCGGCTTTATATCACTGCGTCTTGTCCCGTCCATGCCTTGTTCTCCCGTTACTTGTCAGCTTCCGGGATCATGCCTTCGACAGAAAAACCGGCATCCTCAAGATAGAGACGGCGAATAAACTCCTTCAGCGTTATCCTGTCAGGCTCGGACATCTCCATGAATTCAACGCCGACCTCAAAGCTGGAGACTGTATCAGGAGATACGATACAGGATGCAACCCTCCCGGTGAATGAAAGATGCATGCTCCCCGGAAGGGTTATCCCCATATGTATCCTCGTGTCAGACTCGAAGCTGTGGCTGCTTTCTATCAGCAGACCGCCGAGGCTCAGCTTTTTCACCCTGTATGTCTCGGCAACATCAAGCACAGCCATCTCCTTTGCGTCTACATGGAACCTGATGTTGCACCTGAGCCCGCTCATCTCATGCACCTTCACCTGTCTGTGCTTCTCGATGAGATGGGAAGAGATGAACTTGATCAGGCTTGCAACGATTTCCTGCGGAAGATCGGCGAACTGCAGGCCTGCAGCATATTTCAGATGACTGTACGCATCCGCAACCCCTGCTGACTCGTTCTCCATGCACCAGATAACCGTGCCCCGGACAGGCAGATCAAGATCGTTGTCGAGGATCCTCAAAGAATATTCCCTGCCCATGTCCAGTTTCCGGTCTGTTACCAGGGAAACACCGGTAATGCTGATGTCATTGATAATGACTTCGCTGGCAAATACTGCGTTGCCCTTTATATCCATGACATCTACGCTGAACCGCCTGTGCCGCCTCATATTGCTGAATGGTGTCATATTGTTATTCTCCCATGAATTATGAAAACGCTCAATTATTTTTTCTCTGCAGGAGCCTTTGCCCCCAGATAACGGCCGCCTGTCCAGATGAGGACCGCAGCAAAAACGATCCGTAAAGCCGCTTCAGGCAGATTATGAGCAAGGGTTCCGCCCAGGTACGTGCCGATAAGAATTCCGGGAATGAGCCCTGCAAGCAGTCCACCCTCAACATTCCCGAGCCTCCAGTGCGTATAGGCGCCAACCCCGCCGGCCGGCGCCATGGCAAGAAGCGATGTGCCCTGGCTTATATGCTGGCCCATCCCTGCAAGCAGGACCATTGCCGGTACCATGATCGTGCCGCCGCCGACTCCCATCATACCTGAAAGGAAACCGGTAAAAACACCGGTAAGCAGAAGTATGCCTGCTTTGTACCAACCCGCGGTCGAAAGCACAAGACCGGGCAGATGGGGCTTTATAAGCAGAAGGAGAGAGACAACGATCAGAAATCCGCCAAAAGAGCGCTTCAGTTTCCATTCAGGCAGCGCATGGGCAAACTTCGCGCCTTCTCTTGCCGTGAAGACAGCAGTGACGGCAAGGAGCACAGACGCAGCCCCATCAACCGAACCCTTCAGGAAATAGGTTATTGCACCTGCAATGCCGGTGAAGACGAGTGCGACAAGACTGGTGCCGTGCGCCTTGTGCTGGGTAAGCTTTCTGATGCCGACCATAAGCGGGATCATGATCACCCCGCCGCCAAGGCCGACCAATCCTCCGAACATCCCTGCTACAAGACCGATAAAGAAATTCATCATGGTACGGGAAATTATAACAGAAGGGCATTTCTGTTATATTTTTTTCCCGGACTCATATCTAATTTCTGCAACAAAAAAGACCCCGTAGATCTCGGCAGTGTCTTGATGATCTCAAACGCTTTCAGACCATGTAATCGCTATATCGCCTTCTAATGTATCACCCTGATGTAGTCCACACCCTCAAAGGTCGTAGCCCCCACCCTGCCGGTCACATGCACCGGGACATGCGTCCCGTTCGGCAGAAGGGTGATCACCGCATTGCGGTCGAACTTGACCATCAGATCAGGTATTCCGTCATGATCATAGTCGCCAAGCGCATAGGGCCATGTAACCGCAGGGATCGATCCGCCCAGCCGCAGCGAGGACATATCGATATCATCGACATTATATCCAGCGGGCAGCTCAATATAGACCGTCACCCAGTTGCCCTGACTCTTTTGATTAAGCGTGTTTGGATCGAAATCAATTGTTGCTGTTATGTTTGTAGACGGCAGATGAATCGAGAAGGTCGCCATATCCATCCATGCGCCGTAACGGTCGCCGTCATACGCCCTGGCCCTCCAGGTGTACGTCGTATTGTCTGAAAGAGCGCTCAGGGTCACTGACGTTATGCCTGAGGCGCTCCGGGGGATCGCTGTCATGGAGCTGACAGGCGTTGTTCCCGTGTATATCTCAAAGTCATAGGTCAGGCTGTCGCTGTCAGGGTCAGTGGCATTGTTTATCGAAAGCGTGGGCGTAAGAGTGCTCAGACTGCTTCCCTGTACAGGCTCATACAGCGACGGTGCAGTTGGGGCATCGTTTGCCGTATTAACCGTAAACGAAGAAAGGTCCATCCATGGGCTGTAGAGTTCTCCGTCAAATGCCCGTGCCCGCCAGAAATAAGTGCTGTTTTCTGTAAGACTGGTCGAGACAGTCCAGCCGGTTATCTGTGGGGTCTCCTGTAGCCCTGATGCGCTGCTTACAAGGCTTGTCATGGCAGTATCCGTATAGACCTCGAATTCATAGGTAAGGATATCTCCATCCATATCTGTTGCATTATGCACAGACAGGAGAGGATTGAAGCTGTTCACCCCTGAACCGATTGACGGGTTCGAAAGCACAGGGGCTGTGGGTGCGTCGTTAGCTGTGTTGACGAAGAAGCCGACAACAGCAGACAATGAACTTTCTGCGCTGCCGTCACTTGCCTTGACCCTTGCGTAATAGTATGTGTTGTCTTTCAGACCTGATGCGAGCCATGAGGTGCTGTTTTGACCCTGCGGCACATATCCGGAGATTATCCTCTCAGGCGAGTCAAAGGTCAAGGCTGTATCCACTTCAAAGAGATAGGTAATTACGGCTGAGTCAGGATCTGTGCTGTTTGAGATTGTTATAATCAGATCTCTGGATACTGTCTCGCTATTGTCCGGCGGATCGATGATCATTGGGACAGTCGGCGCCTCGTTGGCTGTATTAACAAAGAATGATGCTGTCGCCATCCATGGTCCTGTGATCAGCCAGTCGTCTGCCTGGGCCTTCCAGTAGTACCATCTGTTTTCCTGGAGTGAGATGGTGACCTGCCATGAGGTGCTGCCTGAACCTGAGAATATACCGATCTGCTGGTCAACGATATTCACAAAGTCAGGATCGAGCGCAACCATGAAGTTATAGGTAAGGTTATCGCTGTCAGGATCTGAAGCGTTGTTGACTGTCAGAATCGGCAACGAGGTATCGACAAATGCGTTATTGGCAGGCGCTGACAGGGTCGGCGCTGCAGGAGGCTCATTGGTCACGTTCACCCTGAAGGCAGCCGGGGTCATCCACTGCCCATATAACCTGCTGTCAAAGGCCCTTGCCCGCCAGAAGTACAAACTATTTTCCTGAAGGGTTATCGGAAGCTGCCATGAGGTTATGGAAGTTCCTTCCTGCTGCAGGGTTGATTCAGCCACAAGGGTTGTCAGTCCCGCATCTGCATAAATCTGAAACTCATAGGTCAGTCTGTCGTCATTGGGGTCAGTGGCATTATTGACAGACAGCACAGGGGTTAAAGTCTCCACGTCGCTGCTATGCGCCGGGATATTGAGCGAAGGCGCGGATGGAGCACCCTCGACCCTGAAGTATGTGCTTGCAAGGGTCTCTTCAATACTGTTGATCGAAGCGGCAAGTATTACAAGGTAGTCCTTTGCGCTGTATGTGCCTGTGCCAAGCTGCTGTGCATTGGCATAGGCCGCTCCCATCTGCAGGCCTGTCTGATCTGTCAGGGTGTCGTACACGGAAAGGTTGACCACATGGACTGTTTTTATGGAAAGGTCTACCTGACTTATATCGATGTTGCCTACATTGGTCACCTGATAGGAGATGTTTAAGGGTTCTCCCTGAAGTATGCTCTGCCTGTCGACCGAGATCTGGCCCCTGAGAAGTTTTGAAGGCTTGATCTCGGAGCTGATCGTAAGGGTTGCAGCAGCGGTTGAAACAAGAGCGCCTGATACATCCCTGAGTTCAAGTGTTATTGGGTATGCTCCCGGAGGATTTGTTGCTGTGTTCCAGTAGGTCTTAAGTTCCGTAACCTGGCCTGGCAGAAGTATGGGAATCGTTTGTGTTTCGGTATGTAGGCTGAAAGCTGACTGCTGATCGCTGATTGCTATCTTCGCCGTCATGTTCTCAAAGATGTAGTTCTGGCTCAGGCTGGTGATGGATGTGGTTATCACGGCCTGCTGATTCGGGAAGTAGGCGATTTTGTCGGTAGTGACAGCTGAGGAGACCTCCCTGTCTGCTGCTACGGTGATCGGCGCATCAATCTTCGATACTGCATTGCCTGCCTCTATGAACTGGCTGAATACCCTGTAATCTCCGGCAAGGATACTGCCGGTGTTGAGTATGAAGCTCAGGGCCTGCGTCTCGGATGGACCAAGGGTCAGGGCCTGTGTGACAGTGGCCTCAGATACCACGGTCCCTGCAGAATCAAGGAGCTTCACCTCTATCGTGCCTGAGCGGACTACAACTTTCTGGTTCGCGATATTCAGCGATACACTGATATCCTCATTGGCTGTATAGCTTGCCTTGTCTGTTGTGATACTGAGCCCAAGGCTGGAGGCTCCTACGGTTATTGAGCTCCAAGCCGTATTGTTGGTCTCGCTGATCTCATCGATCATATGTTCCGGATCGAGGGAGATGTAATACTTATGATTGCCTGCCATACCGATTGTCGGAATATCAAAGGCTATGACAACAGCGCCTCCAAAGGGTATGAACTGATAAATAGTCTTCATGTCAATAAGCCTGCCGCCTGCTGCAGGGTCTCCGTCATAGAGGGCAACGCCTACATTGGCTGCATCGATGCCAAGGTTCCTGATGGTTGCGGTCAGGGTCAGCGGTGCTCCTTCTTCAGGGTTGAGACTGGTAAAAGTTATATCCGTCCCTGTTATGGCAAGGTCCGGCTTCACTGGCGGCGTGACATCAACAGGGATAAAGGAGCTGTTGTTGGTCTCGTTGCCCTCATGGATCACATTGAGCGGATCGACTACAACATGGATGTAGTTCATGCCTGACTGGCCGAAGGTGTTCCATGCTGTCTCTGCATAGGCAGTCGAGCCTGCATCTATCCAGGATTTGGTGACCGATCCGATAAGTGTGCCCCCGCTTGACGGGTCTCCATCATAGAATGAGACAACCACATCCGAGGCACCCATGTTGCCCGTGTTATGGATGATTGCCGCTATGACCGCTGACTGGCCTTCTGTAACTGCAGGAGGAATAATGGCTATGTCTGATGAAGAGACCGAGAGATCAGGGATCATTCGTGTGAGGGCTATTGAGGCCATGTTGTTCGTCTCATCGGTCTCGGCTATTGCGTTGGAAGGGTCAGCGACTACATAGACAACCGTGTCGCCTGTTAGCGTTATAGACGTGTTGACAGTTGCCGTGCCGGTCAGCGCGCCAATATTCGGTATGATCAGGGTCTTGATAAGGTTCTCTGGTACAAATGCGTCTTTATAGAACTTAATTGTTACGTTATCCGCTCCAAGGCCGCCAAGGTTCTTAACCGTGGCAGCGACGGTCCTGATATCCATGTTCAGGGGATCAGGGGCAGCTGAGGTCAGGTCAGCAGCGGTGATCGAAAGATCAGGCAGTACCAGGGCAAGGGATAGGGAGGCATTGTTATTCGCCTCGTTGAGCTCATCTATCAGATTTGCTGGGTCGATGACAACATGGATGACTGTATCGCCTGCTATGGTTACGGTTGTGCTGGCTGTCGCAGTTCCGCTGAAAGCGCCAATGCTTGATATGCTACTGCTCCCTATCAGGTTTTCAGGTTGGACAGCATCTTGATAGAAGCTGACTGCTACATTATGAGCGTCTATAATGCCGAGGTTTCTGACGGTTGCCGTCACTGTGCGAGTGTTAGGAGCCAGCGGATCAGCAGCCTCCTGCAACGAAGCGGTGCCTATCGAAAGATCGGGCTTCAAGGCCGTGCAGTTCTTCACAACAAAGCTTGTTGTGGCAATGCTGTATCCGTAGGTTGACTGACCTGTGGTCTGAATCGTTGCTGTTCCGGGCAGGGCAGTTGAGGGTAGCACATACTCTGCATTGAAGGTATTGTCAGTGAGGCTGAAGCCGAGCTGGACAGTTGTGCCTTCCTGCAGTTTCAGGGCACCTGTTACGGTGACCTCCTCTGCGGGTGCATCAGGGATTGCACTGATCCTGACTGTATCTCCCGGGCAGTAGCTCTGCCGCTCGGTAGAGAGGTCTATGTTAAAGGCAAGGTTGAAGCGGGCAAGGGAAAGGGCAGTGACCGCATAGGCAGTATTATAGTCATAGCTCATCGGTACTCCCATTGCGCTGCTCCAGCCGCCGTCTGCATTCTGTGCTGCAAGGAGCCAGGACACACCTTTTGCCACTTCAATACCCTGTTCTCCTGCAACAGATAGGCCTACAAGGGCGTAGGCTGCACCCGATGTGTTAAGACCCCATCCGCCGTCAGCCTGCTGCCTTGACTTGAGCCATGATACAGCCTGGTTAAGCCTGCCCTGGTACGCAGAACCCGCAAGCTTGTATATTTCAGCAGCTATTGATGTATAGCCGACAGACCCGAAACCTCCGTCAGAAGTTTGCTTGGAGTTAAGGTAGGAAAGCCCTCTGGATACGTTTGTATGTGAAGCCGGAACCCCGGACTGAAGAAGGCCACGCAGGGCAATAATACTTGAGTATAGATCAGTGTTCACAACAGTATAATTAGTAGCTGGCCACCCGTTGTCAGTTTTTTGCGCTGAATAGAGAAAGGTGCGAGCATTATTAGCTGCGTTTTGTTCGTTAAGAGACGGATTTGTATAATGGAAATAAAACATACGCAATGAATCACCCGCAGTCCCGATATTGAGATTGTCAATTGCTGGCGGAAGGTAACCGGACCAGCTCCCGTTACTGCTTTGAGCGCTTAACACCGCAAATCTGCCTTTGGCAATGGCGTTCAGATTCGCTGTATCACCTATTGCAGCCGCCTGCAGGGCGACAAGGGCATAGTCTGTTGTCCATGTATACCCGGATGCTGGGAAACCCTCAAAAGCTGCATTGAAATGGTTGTCGAGCCAGCGGACTCCGTTGTCGATCTTTGTGCCTGTTTTGCCGAGCTTTCCCATAGCATCGAGAATATCCGCAGTTGTTCTGAATTCCGAAAAAGACATGCCGGCGATTGCTTTCCATCCGCCGTCCGTCATCTGGTTGTTCAGAAGTCCGTCCACAATACCGTTGATCCTATAGTCAGTCGGCGCTACCTCAATCATCATAATGAGCCAAAAGCTTCTGTATTGTTCATAGGGATGATTATATGTGGTCATATCGTACCAGTTCTTTGCCTTGACGACATTGGGATGAGTGGGCGACAGGGCAAGCGAAAGGCCTATGACCGGATAGGGAATTGTATTAACATCGTTCCAGGTGTCACCAGGTACAGACCCCCAATAACCTGCGGGCAGTTGAGTGTCTATGAGCCACTGCACTGCCTTCTGGATATAAGTCGCGTTTTTGTCCTCGCCTGCCTTCAGAAGAGCAGTCAGAATAATCCCGGTATAATAGGCTGTTCCACCAAAACTGCCATTCGCTGCCTGATTCCGTTTCAGCCATGCTACAGCATTCTTGATATACGTATCATTTGGAGTGCTGCCGCTTCTGATCAGCGCCATGACGGCAGTCGCCGTCGTTTGTAAATTTATGTCCCAACTACCGTCAGGTGCCTGCATCTGGATGAGCTTGTTCAGGACACTTGCATACTTTGTCCCAACCGTTTTGTTCATACTCTTGTAAGCTCTTATGGCAAGGGCATTGTAATAAATATCAACACCGCCCCATGCCTTCTGCGTGCCTTGGGTATCCACGTTTACCTGGTGATTGATAAGCCAGGATGCCCCTGATTTGACTGCTGCATCCACCTTCGAGTTTCTGCAGGCAGTGAATACGGCAAGGCAGTTGATATTGTTCGTTTCGTCAAGTTCTGTTATCACCTTGCCGCTATCGACAAAGACATAAAGAGGGCTGTCGATGAAAAGCACAGTGCCTGATATGGGTATGGTCACAGTATTGGATGCTCCTGCTGCAAGACCTGATTGATAGGTTGCCGTCCCAAAGATTATGTCAGTGCCGGGATCATAGACCTGGTTATTGTTACTGTCTTCAAAGGCGATGATGCTGAACGGCCCGTTTGCAGGCTGGTTGCCGATATTTTTGATCGTTACAAGGGCATTGCCAGAAATAATGCGCGTCTGCTTATCAGATGTGACGCCCGTAAGGTCAATGGATGACGTAACAAGGTCTGGACCCTGCGGAGCCGTAACGACAACAGGCTTGGATGCACTATTGTTCGTTTCATCAAGCTCGATGATTGTGTCATCTCTGTCAATTGTGACTCGAAGATCGTAAGTGCCGCCCATTCCGGTCGTATCCCAGGGGATCTGCACAGGCACGGTTCCACCTGCCGGAATAGATGCGATTGTTGCCGTGCCGATGATCATGGGAGGATTGAGCATCTGGTTGAAAATACTGAATTCCACAGGCACGGAAAGGGCTGCCTGGTTTCCGGTGTTTCTGATTGTTGCGGTTACGGTCAGCATGTCGCCCTGATTGGGGTTCTGGGGCGTATAGGTGATATCAGATGAATTCAGTGTCAGGTCAGGTCCCTGGGTGGAGGCCACCTTGAGGGTCTTGCCTGCCGTATTGTTCCAGTTGTTGTACTCGGCGATCACGTCGTCAGGATCGGCAACAACATAGATATAGTTTTTACCAGTATGGCCGGTGGTATTCCACTGCATGGTTACGGTTTCGCTTCCCCGTGTCCCAATAAGAGGGATGGATATATCATTTCCTATTCTTGTGCCGCCTGAAGCAGGATCTCCAAGGTAATGGCGCACAACCACGTTTCTGGCATTACCAAGGGTCGCGTTTCGTATGATCGAGGTTATGGTGACCGTGTCCCCATCCTTCGGATTTGCAGGGCTGAAGCTGATATCAGATGAGTTGATATAAACGTCAATCTCTGCGCCTATGACAAATGTTTTGATGGCAGTATTGTTGGCCTTATTCGACTCGGTGATAGTATTCTGGGGGTCAACTACCACGCGGATGGTCTTTTGACCGCCAGTTGCCTGATAATCGGCGATAACTCCAACGGTCGCAACAGAACCGCCTGCTGGTACGAGAGGCACTATACCGCTTCCCTTAAGTTTGACAGGGCTTTGACCTGACGCTTCCATATAAAAGTCCACGGCCACGTTTGAAGCATCGGTCTCGCCAAGGTTCCTTACCGAGCAGAATGTGCCGATCATCATATAGGAATCAGGGGCTGCAGGAAAGATCAGGCAGTCTGCTGAAGTGATGCTCAGGTCAGGCAGGGTGGCTGAGGTGAGGTTTTTGGATGCAATGTTATCGGCTTCGCTCAGCTCGTCTATGGCGTTAAGAGGGTCGATGCTGACGAAGATGGTGCTGGCTGCTGCTGACGGAATGGTCCAGGTGATTGAGGCAGGAGAACTGCTGAAAGCGGGGATTGAGGCTATTATGGCCTCGCCGATCAGGATACCGCCTGCTAATGGATCGCCGTCGTAGAACTGAACGGTGATGCCAGCCTGTCCTGAGCCAGTCGAAGGGGCTTGGGCAGGGCCGGTGTTTTTGATATTGGCGGTTATGGTTATGGCATCGCCTGTTTTGGGCGCAGGGCTTGAGAAGGTGATGTCAGTGGATGAGATGGAGAGGTTGGGCTTGACGCTTGCTAATGCCCGTAATGCCAATGCGGTTGAATAGGGGTCGTCATTCCATGAGCCATTGGCAAGCTGGGTAGCTGATAAATAGTTGATTGCGGCTTGACTGCTGATCGCTGACTGCTGATCGCTTACACCGCTGATGATCAGCGCGATTATAGCAAGAGAGGTTTCATAAACCGTAGATGACAGGGTGCCATATCCGCCATCTGCATATTGATGAGCAAGAATATAGGCAACGCCATTCGAGATTGGAACCGTCAAGTTGTAAGTTGTCTTAAACTTTGAGAGGGCTTGAAGAACCAAGGCGGTCATATCGACCCGACTATCCATTTCACCGTTGAAGCCCCATCCTCCATCTATTTTCTGAGTGCTCACCAGGGAATTGAGCACGCCACTGATTATCCCATGATCGGCGAAATTGATTCTATTGAGGGCAAGCAGGGCGAGCAACGTGTCCAGATTATCAACATCTGGTCCTCCCATTCCTGACCAGGCATAAGACTCGATATCAAGATACGAGATGAGAAGGTCTTTGTCCGTGCCCGCAATCGACAGTGCATAAATGCGCTCGGAGATGTAGTCTGTGGTTTCAAGTTCTTGGGCCTGGAGCCAGGCAATGGCAGCCGGGTTCTGCTGCTTCAGTGCCCGCAGGGTCTCTATGACTGCCACGGTTGAAGGCAGAACTTCATCATACGCCGCATCGCCCCATGAGCCGTCAGCGTTCTGAGTGGCGCTCAGATAGCCAAGGCCGCTCGTGACTTGCGGCGATTGCGCCCAAGCTGCCGTCATCAACAAAATGAAAATCCATATCGTTAAGCCAATAACCTTCCGCTTCATCCCCAACCCTCCATAGATATGATCGATAAATTTAACTATTCCAAGAATTGTGGCAAACCCCTGCACGCCACCCTCAGTTTTTTTGCACAAATTCTTTTTTTGAATATTCACGAATATCGTGCTCGACACCCTCGATATCTTCGAGAAACCCATAAACATAGATTCGATTATTATTAGCAGCAGTTATGGTAATATCCCTCGGTTTATCAAGCGATATCGTATAAATATGACCTCTTTCAATTGAAATTACATCTTCCCACAGAAGTGTTTTTCCGCCAGCTATACCCTTTCTCGCGATCTCTCGCTCGTTTATATGTATCTCAGTCTTCAGCAAAATATAGATCATAATTATTGGGATTGAAAGGAATGTATAAGTCAGTAATATCGGCAATAAGTCAACCCAAGACCAACCTGACAAACCGACTTTCCAAAAAGCATATCCTGCGAGAAAAGGCAGACAAAAAACTATCCAATAGCTGCTAACTACCTTAATAAATGAATAACGATAAATTCTCATCTCATGCCCCTGTTTTGTTCACACCTTTTCGTAAATATGCGATTGCAAGGCAAAAGCCTATCCAAGATAATAGATATCCAACTCCACAGAGATGTCGATAAAACCACTCCTCGCTTACCCGTCTCAGCATGAGAAAAGAAATGATATATTCACTTTCCCATTTTTTCTCAAAAATGCTATTGGCTGTTGTTGCCACAATAATCAGTGATAAGCCCGTCAATAAAAAGAGGAGCGTAGCAGAAATAGTTATTCTTTCTTTTTCTTTCATGACCTGAATATAACTGCCGATAACACCAAAAACAATAATTCCAATCAAAATATAATCAGGAGATATATCTCGCACGTTGCCTCCTACTCGCTATTCCAGCATGCTTGAGCCAGCGTCATATTGCATCCATAGAACTCGGCAATGGCCACATAAATACCTGCCCATTTGATAACTTTGGCAGTATTGACCAAGTGTTTTAGTTCGGCTGCCATTTCAGCGCCATCAATTATTCCATGAATGCCGACCATCTTTAATAGGCACTTCAGGTATGCATGGGTCGCGTCCCTGCCACACAAATCTACGAGTAGCAGATACTGGACAATAAATGCACCATAAGTTACTAATAATGAGGCTATTAGTGCCAGCAGTAAAACCAATATTGAAACGATCAGATAAAGAATTATCTCTATAGTTGCAACAGCGATCAATAACAGCGCAGCTACTGCTGCAGCGCAGCTACCTATTAGCAGGGCACAAAGTAACATTGCCCCATTCATCCCCCCGCTGATCATATACGCCCCCGCACCGTTATTTGGATTGATGACAATATACCCGCACCCCGTCCAGCCGTTGAAGTTGATATTCGTCATCGATACCGTCACTTCTTTTCCAGCATTCACCGCATTCTGTATATCGATCAGGGTTGCAGCATCAAGCTGTAGCTGCGGCAAGATTGTGCTGATATTCTCCTGATTGATAGTAAGGATCGGTATACCCTGATCGTTGGCGATCTTCAAAGCCTTCATTGCCGATATCCCCTGTGCAGGGCTTCCCGGCGTCGAAAACAACTGTTCCGGAACGGAATGTTCCAGTGCCGACGAGTTCATTCCAGATGTCATCATGAATTGCACCTGCTTATCTTTTATGCCATCGGGTGACTTGACCAATTTCCTGATAAGGCCTATGTCCATTGACAGCCCGCTCGCTGATGTTCTTACCGGCACTCCCCAAATATAATCAACCGCCAGAGCGTTAAAGAATCTTCCAGCCGACGGAAGCCGGGTGGAGAATACCCCCATAGTCTTTGCCGTCACAAAATCCATAGTGTCAAGCTCGGCAAAATAGCTAAGGACAGTTGTATAGAGCAGGTCTCCGAGAATGTCATCCTTCGTGAGTCCCGTGAAGTTCTGTGTTTCCAATTTCGCCTTTGTCGCTTCGAGCTTTGTCTTTAGCGCAGTCATCTGTTCAGGCGTTATCCTGGCGATGTCCAATGCAATGGCATTGAATTCTCCAGCTGTCACCTTGTTGTTTATGCTGTGGGTTGCGGTCGTGGGAGCCGATATGCTGATATTGAAGAACTCATCCTGTCCCATGGTTATCGGACTGCCTGTTGCCATTACTACGCCGTCTATCCTCAGTTCAGGCTTCAGATTGATCAGATACGCAGGCAATGACGATGGTAGTTCACTTGGCTGTATCGGTGTTCCATCAGCATGAGGTTTTGGAAGATACGAGTTTATAACCGCCTCATCCATGCTGAACCGAAAATCTCCTTTTGCACGTGGCAAGAATCAACGCTGTAACACCTAAAATTAAGAAGATATAACCGATAGCACAGATATGACGAAAAAACCATGCTTTTGTAACTTCCCTTAGTAGAAGGAAGGAAATCAAGTATCCCTTTTCCCAATTATTTTCAATGAAACTGTTCATTGTAGCCGAAAAACAGACAAACAATAACCCACATAAAATTAGAATCACGGCTACTTTGAAAGCATCTTTGTAACTTGTACCTCGATAATTCTGAATAATTTTCAATAGACCAATTACGCCAGCAATCAATACAAATCCAATTACTATAAAGTCATAATCATACAAATCATTCATTGTTTTTCCTTCCCGATCTATCGATTGTCATTACATGATAGGAGCAAATCTTTTACGCACAGAATAATTTCACCGCCCGCCACATAAAAACCGATATGATGAAGATATTTAGCTGCGTTCGCAGCAAGAATACTCGGTAATTTCTTAATTAATGCCGCAACCCCGTCAATTCCAAGATGTATACCAACCATCCAAAGCAAGCACTTTATGTATTCATGCGTGGCTGCTGGTCCGCAGAGACTATACAAAACTAAATACTGAAGTATAAATGGGCCGAATGCAATTAATATAGATACGATAAGAGCCAATAACAATACCAAGAGCGAAATGAGCAGATAAATAACTAACTCAACTGTTGCAACAGCAATCATGAGAAGCGCGGCTGCTACGGCTGCGCAGCTACCTATCATCAGAGCACAAAGTAACATCGCCCCGTTCATCCCGCCACTAATCATATACGCACCGGCGCCAGTATTGGGATCAGTAATGATATATCCGCACCCCGTCCAGCCGTTGAATGTAATATTAGTTTTGGAGACGGTTACCATCTTGCCTGCACCGACAGCATTTTGGATATCAGTGATGGTATCAGGGCTTAACTGCAACTGGGGCAGAATCGCTGCAATGTTTGACTGATCTATCTTGTAGATCGGTATACCCTGATCATTGGCAAGCTGCAAAGCTTTGACTGCTGATATTCCCTGAGCAGGATTAGCCAGTGTTGAGAATAACTGTTCAGGAACAGAGTGCTCAAGCGCTGACGAGTTCATGCCTGAATTGAGCATAAACTGAATCTGTTTTTCTTTCGCGCCATCCGGTGCCTTGACCAATTTCCTGATAAGGCCTATGTCCATCGACAGTCCGCTCGTCGATGTTTTTACCGGCACACCCCAAATGTAATCGACCGCCAGAGAGTTAAAGAATCGTCCAACCGATGGAAGTCGTGTCGATATGACGCCCATAGTCTTTGCCGTCACAAAATCCGTAGCATCAAGCTCGGCAAAATAGCTAAGGACAGTTGTATAGAGCAGATCTCCGAGAATATCATCCTTTGTCAGCCCAGTGAAGTTCTGTGTTTCCAGTTTCGCCTTTGTCACTTCGAGCTTTGTCTTCAATGCCGTCATCTGTTCAGGGGTGATCCTGGCGATGTCCAATGCAATCGCGTTGAATTCACCGGCTGTTACCTTGTTGCTTATGCTGTGGGTCGCAGTTGTAGGTGCCGATATGCTGATATTGAAGAACTCATCCTGTCCCATGGTTACAGGGCTGCCAGTTGCCATTACTACGCCGTCTATCCGGAGTTCGGGCTTGAGGGTGATCAAATAAGCCGGTAAGGAGCTGGGCAATTCGTTCGGCTGTATCGGTGTGCCGTCCGTATGTGGTTTCGGCAGGTATGAGTTGATTACATTTTCGTCAGCCTGTGTTGCCGGTGAATAGCTCAGGGTTATCTTCTTGCCAGCAAGTTCAGGCAGACTCCTGGTTATCTGCATCTCGTAATCGAGATTATTCACCAGCATGCTGAATGATGCTTTATGCCTTAAACTATCCGGCAGGGTGCTGTATTTTGTGCCGGTGACTAACTTCTTGTACGGCAGGGTGCCGAGCAGATAAGAAAACTCCTGTTTGACGATCTCTTTCTTGCCAAGGATATCTCCTACTGTAGCATTCGGGTGGTTCTGGCTGATGTAGCTCTGCACCCTTGACTGGTAGTCCTGCATAGCCTGCTGGATATAAAGAGAATTTACGTTTGTTACGTATCCGGCCTGTTCGTTGATTGTGGCAGTGGACTGTATCTGGGTCACAAACGACTGAGCGTCAAATGGGACCGCTGACTTGATGTCCATGCCTGAGGTGTAGGTGTACTGCTTGAAACTTGCATCAAGAGGTATCCAGGTATCACCTTCTCCTGTTTTGTGCCTTACTCCCCGCATAGGAAAGTAATCGATAAAGGCCTCCACCCATATGTGCTCTTTTCTGACAGCAACGATCTTCCCGTCTTCAGTAATACCGCCTACCGGTATCCCTCCTGTTGCCATGAGGGACAGCGTAGCATTTGAGTCCGTAAACCCACCAACCCAGTTCTTGACCTTGTCTATTGGAAGCTCTATGGTCCCGTATACGTATCTGGCATGGATGCCGGAGACTCTGAGCAGTGAGATAAGCAAGCTTGCAGTATCGAAATCGTTACAGAGCTTTGTCTGGAGGCACATGTCTGCGCCCTGGATTGAGCCGTAGGTAGGCACATATTCAATGTTGTTTCTTACCCATTCGTAGATCTTTACGGGCTTGTATCCAAGCTCTGCTACTTTTGCAGTTATGGCAGGGGTAAAAACAATTTCGATGCCATTTTCTGCAAGATCCGCTGATGTGGGTGGATTGGCAAGGGCGATCTGAAAGCTGCCGTCAGGCAGGGCTGAAAGACCACCCCTCCCATCCTCCCCTTGGCAAGGGGAGGATGGGAGGGGTGGTCGATGGCGACAGAAGCCCATCAAGCGAACCGTTTGCTGCGACGAGAATCGGTTTCGCACTTTGTCCGAAAAATCCCCCCTCGCCCCCCTTTGTCAAAGTGGGGTAAAATTGTGCGGCAACACCTGTTCCCCTCTTTTGCAAAGAGGGGTTAGGGGAGATTTGACTATCAATCTGACTGCTGAGAGCTGATTGCTGACCGCTGTCTTTCTCAAACTCTTCTGGCTTTGTCCTGGGCTCCTTAAATACCGGCTCTTCCGTCCTGTGCGGCAATTTGTTGGGATCTAATGCCCGATGCTTTTTCGGCGGCTTGATCTTCTCAAGATGTCTCTTTGCTTTCTCAACCTTAACCTCTACCTCTGTCTTGTCCTTTGCCTTGTCTATTTCGTCAAGGTTGGTCTTCAGCTCTCTGAGATTGTCATCGTAGTGTTTAACAAAATCCCGGTGGCGCTTCTTGATTACATCCGGCAGGTCTTTGATCTTGCCTTCTGTCTCGGTGAACTGCTTCCTGATCTCTATGTCATGTAATTCTATTTCCGCCTTCTTGGCTTTGAGTCGCTTTTGCTGATCGCTGAGAGCTGACGGCTGATCGCTCAGTATCTTTTCGATGTCATCAATAGCCTTGCTGAATTTCTCTTCTGCTCTGTCTTTCTTCGTCTGATGCTGACTGCTGATAGCTGATGACTGAGAGCTGTCATTTCTCCGCTGAGCGCTGATAGCTGACGGCTGACTGCTCTCCTTCACCGCATACGCAACATCGAACACTCCCCCGAACGACCAGAGAAAAAAAGACAAGACAATGGTTGATATAACTCTTAATGCAGGATTATATTTGTGATCCACCCGATCCCCCCCACGAAGATATATTTAGAAAACATTATACCTTACCTCCACCTGTTTGCTGTCAAGGATTTTCTCTCGACATATGATATTATTCGGGATCGTGAAGAGGCGCATTTACATCATTTCTCCCTGCCGCAAGGAAGACATCTGGAGAAAACGCAGGGCAACCTTTGTGCTGCCGCAGATGTCTCTTGCAATACTCGCAGCGCTGACACCGGACACGTACGAGGTCAAGGTCACGGATGAGCTTGTTGATGACATTGATTTCGACTATCCGGCAGACCTTTTAGCAATAACGACCAATTCGACCAATGCCCTGCGTGCTTACGCGGTTGCAGGACGATTCAGGGAAAAGGGCTCGAAGATCGTCATGGGCGGCATCCATCCGTCGGTCATGCCTGATGAAGTGTTGACACATGCTGACGCCATTCTGATCGGCGAGGCAGAGGAGATGTGGCAAAAGATCCTCGATGACTACCTTTCGGGCCGTCTGGAGCAGCTCTACCGGTGTACAGCCTATCCGGCCCCTGAAAGCATCCCCTCCGGCAGATGGGAAGTGATCCATCAGAAACGCTACTATGTGCCGCGCACATTCCAGACATCACGCGGCTGCCCGTACGGCTGTTCCTTCTGTTCATCAACCCAGTTTTTCGGCACAAAACAGCGCTGCCGCCCGATCGGGAACATCATCTCGGAACTGAAGGATTACAACAGACGGCTTGCCGTATTCGTCGACGACAACATTGCGGGGAACAGTGCCTACGCCAAGGAACTCTTCAGGGCATTGAAACCCTTAAAGCAGAGATGGGTCGCTCAAACATCCATAGACATTGCACGGGACAATGAGCTGTTAAGGCTTGCAGCAGAAAGCGGCTGTGCCGGCCTGCTGATCGGCTTTGAGAGTGTCAATGCCAAAAACTCAACGGATGTAAAAAAACTGAGGAAGGCTGAACAGTACGCCGAGCATATCCGGGAGATCAGGGCAGCCGGCATCGGCGTGCATGGCTCATTCATATTCGGGTTCGACCACGATACACCTGATATCTTCGACAGCACCGTCGATTTCGTGATGCAGAACAGGCTCGAGGTTGCCAACTTCTGCAAGCTCACACCCTTCCCCGGGACAAGGCTTTTTGAAGAAATGTCGGCTGAGGGAAGGATCCTGCACCGGAACTGGGAAAAATACGACCGGTATAATATTGTTTTCAGTCCAAAGAACATCTCGGCAGAGGAACTGCACCAAAAGACCCTTGAGGCCTACATGAAGATCTATTCGCCCGGTTCGATACTGAAGAGAATGCCTTCAAGACTGCAGAACATCCTGCCCTATTTTGCGATGAACATCAGCTACCGGCTGGGATCAAAGCGTTTGAGAAGATCCTGAAAAGGCAGCACCTTCTTATCCGTATGTTCCATCTCTTTAAAATATCCGGATGGGATGTCCGAATCATATTCCGGCTCCTGAAGAGCGATCTCCATCTCAGTGCCGTTGCTGAATGAAAGTTTTGTCTTTTCCGGCATCTTCCCGTTGAAGCCGTCAAAATCGATCGTTATGGCCGCCTCTCCTTCCTTATAGACAATGATGCGCCTGTTCAGAAGATAGGTCCGGTCAAAGAGGTATTTTATCGAAGGCACTGAGGCCTTCTCAGCAGAGTCGTATGCAAGAAGGACATAGAAGTCCCCCTGCTCCTGCACGGTATAGTAAAACTTGCCGTTCATCAGAGAGGAGAACGATATCTCGGGCGATCGCATTTCGTAGAGGGTGTTCCTGGGCGGCACATAGACCTGCAGCATTTCTTTTGCGATCAGAAATTCCATTACGGTGATGCCAAAAGGACCGAAAAAGCTGGTCTTCAGGGAGTCAGGCGCCTGATAGCCAAAGACGCCGCTGAAACTGCCTGCCGGCTCGTTGTTCCTGAATATCCTGACGTCGGTCAGCGCCTTGATGGTCCTGGTCTCCCTGAACCCGATCGAATGCTTTAGAACCTCTGCAGTGACCGGGCCGGAATAGGACTCAAGCGCAGGCTGCCGAACAAGCTCTTTCCTGGCACAGGAAGAACCAAGCACCATGATCAGAATTACGCATGGCAATGCCAGCCGCGCTGGCCATGATCGATACAGGAAGAAGGGTCGCATCCAAATCATGGTTGATAGTATCAAAGTTGATCAGATTTTAGAAAGTTGGATGAACGGTCTCAACGGCTGCTGCGGCATTTCAGCGCGGCACGCCATTGATAAACCTCCGGCAATTAGGATATTTTAGTAACACGACATGAAGATAAGCCACCGACTGATCTCAGGTAATATCGTTATCATCGTTCTGGTCATTGCTATCGGCATTTTCGGTCTTCTTTCGAGGAAAGATATTGTACGGTCTTTCGAAAGCTCAGAGAAACATTTCAGGAGCATCATTACCGCTGCGACCGAAGCCTCAAGCTATGCGAAAAGAACGGAAGGCCATCTTATCCTTTTTCTGACCCTCCAAAACCCGGAAGACAGAGATAAATTCTACGAACGCCACAATTCACTTCTCGAAGAGATCAAGGTAATGGACCTTGCGGTTAACGTGCCGGTTGCAAGAGAATACGTCGAGAAGATCAAGGTCGACACAGCCAGGCTCCTTTCCGCAGGAGAATCTCTGCTGAAGGCTTATGACCGCGATATGGCCGTCTCCGGGCGCTTCAGCCCTTCAGGGCACGAGGCAGAGATAAGGGCCTTTAATGATATTACTTCTTCAATACGGCAGAACAGTGTTGAACTTGCAATTGCCGAGGCCGTTTTGAGCGAGGATGCCCACAGGACAGCGCTGAAAAAAGCCGCCTCCTTCCAGATATACGGCTTTGTTATCATCTTCGGCGGGGTCATTGTGGCACTGGTCCTGGGCTATGTGCTTTCGCGGAAGATAGCACAGCCCATTTTAGAGCTGAAGGACAATGTTGCTGAAGTATCCAGAGGGAACCTCGATGTGACCATGAACCATGCATCGAAAGACGAAATAGGCGAACTCACCGACTCTTTCAACATGATGACAAAGGCGCTGAGGGATTCGCAGCAGGGGATCATCTCGGAAAAAGAACGTCTCCTGGTAACGCTCCGTTCGATCGGGGACGGCGTTATAACCACGGATACTGACGGCCGTGTTGTCCTCGTAAACACCGTGGCAGAAAACCTCACCGGCTGGAAGCAGCAGGACGCCGCAGGCAGACCCCTGCAGGAGATCTTTCATATCATGAATGAAAAGACCCGCGAACTCTGCGAAAACCCTGTCGAAAAGGTCATGAGGACAGGGAAGATCGTTGGGCCTGTTGACCACACGGTCATCATCGGAAGAAACGGCGTTGAGAAGACCATCGCTGACAGCGGGGCACCGATTCTCGATGAGAGCGGGAAGATGATCGGCGCAGTCCTGGTATTCCGTGATATTACCGAAAAGCAAAGGATGGAAAGAGAGCTGTTAAAGGCAAGAAATATAGAATCCCTCGGTATTCTTGCGGGCGGCATAGCCCACGACTTCAATAATATCCTGGTCGGCATCCTCGGCAACATCTCTCTGGCAAAAAGGAAACTTGAAAGAGAAGAAAAAGAAAAGATCATGGACAGACTGACCGGCGTTGAGCATGCCGCGATCCGTGCAAAGGAACTGGCCCATCAGCTGCTTACGTTCTCAAAGGGAGGAGAGCCTTTGCTGAAGACAACGTCAATCAACGGATTGATCATGGACTCCGCGAAATTCGTGCTGGCAGGCTCTAATGTAATATGCAGCTTCCTGTTCCCTGACGATCTCTGGCTGGTCGATATCGACAGGGGCCAGTTAAGCCAGGTCATCCATAACCTGATCATTAATGCAAAATGGGCCATGCCCGAAGGCGGGAAGATAGAGATACAGGCAGAAAATATCGTTATCGATGAGAGATCAGCAGCACCGGTGCCCCTGCCTGCCGGCAGTTATATAAGGATCTCACTGCAAGATGAGGGGATCGGCATACCAGTTGAAAATCTCCATAAAATATTCGATCCTTATTTTACCACCCGGGGGAAGGGGTCCGGCCTCGGCCTCGCAACCGCATACTCGATCATGAAAAGGCATCAGGGCCTCATCACCGCTGAACCTGCAGCCGAACAGGGTACCACGTTCCATCTCTATCTGCCGGCATCCGACAAGCCGGTAAGTGCCGAGATCGGGCAAGTCATATTCGAGGCCGGCAAAGGAAAGGTCCTGCTTATGGACGATGACGAGATCGTCAGGGATGTCACACAGGCAATGCTTGTCGATCTGGGCTATGAAACAGTTCTTTCAAAGAACGGCACAGAGGCGGTCGCACGGTATCAGGAGGCCAGGAGATCAGGTCAGCCCTTTGCAGCGATCATTCTTGACCTGACGATCCCGGGCGGGATGGGAGGGCAGGAGACCCTGCAGGAAATTCTTAAGATCGACCCGGACGTCAGGGCCATAGTCGCAAGCGGGTATTCAGAAGATCCGGTAATGGCCGAATTCGGCAGATACGGCTTCAGGGATGTTCTCAAAAAACCCTTTGGCCTGCAGGAGATCGGCAGCGCCCTGCAGAAGGTCATGGGCTGAACAGCAACAAAATAGGTTAAGGCTGAGGCGCAGGTTCAGGCAAAGAAAAGAGGCAGATTACAGCGGGTAACCACTCCCTATCCTGCAAAAACACCGTGATTACTGATCCTTCTTCTGATAGTTCTCTTCCCAGGCCTTATCAGCAAGCTTGCCCCATTCGACCGAATAGTCATCAATCTTTTCAGCGAACCCTTCAACAATGTTCTCCGCTCCCTGATGCGTGAAATAGACACCCGGCATCTTGCAGACATCGCGGTACACATTGGGATGGTCAATGATCATGCAGGGCCTGAGTTTATTTTCATGCGTCTTCTGATATGACTGGATCTTCTTGAAGAGCGGTGAGGTGACCGCCTCCTGCAGACTCACGTTCTTGATATTGTGAAGCGCAAAATGACAGAAGACGCAGGGCTCGACATCTCCCTTTGAATTGATATGAAAATACTTTCTGCCTCCGGCAATGCAGCCTCCCACCACAGGCCCGTCATTCCAGAAATCGCCGAACAGCATCTCCTTGCAGGACCGGAAATAGGCCACGCGCGCCCGCAGCATCTCGCGCTGCTCGGGCGTCGGCACCAGGTCCCAGTTCGGCTCCCTGCCGACCGGCGTGTACAGGAAATACCAGCCTACTGTTGTGCCCTGTGCCATCCAGTGGTCCACGAACTTGTCAGACACCATAATATCCGCATTCTGCCGTGTCATGGTCGCTGAATAGCCGAAGAGCACGCCTGCTTCCTTCAGGAGCTTCATCGCCTTCAGTACCCGCTCATAGTGGCCCTCGCCCCTGCGTTTGTCCGTCTCTTCCTTAAATCCCTCAACACTGATGGCAGGCAGCACATTGCCGAGTTCTGCAAGTCTCGCAACGAGCTTCTCGTCAAGCAGACCGCCGTGGGTAAAGACATGGAATGCCATATCATTATGTTTCTCAAAGAGGTCGAGCAGGTCTTTTCTGAAGAACGGCTCTCCGCCGGAGACGACGATAAAGTAAACGCCCATCTCCTTTGCCTCGGTCAGCACGCGGTCGATCACCTCATAGGGAAGGTCTTCGTCCTTTTTGTACATGCCTGCATAGCAGCCAAAGCAGTTCAGATTGCATTTCATGGAAGGGCTGATCACCAGAAGTCCGGGCGGATAGAACCCTCCGGCGCCGTCCGAAAAGGCCTTGCGTTTGGTGCTGCCCACCAGAAGCTGGTTCATGATAAAGCACCGGATGATCTGCTTCTTGTGGCGCGGACTGGTGTTGCGCAACACCTTCATCGCAACGTTCAGAGTAGGATGGCCGTTCCGCCACATTTCCCGTATGGACCTGATAGCGCGCTTGTAATGGTCGCGCGTCGTCGCCTTCTCTGCAATGTTCAGATATGAGATCAGCGCATTCTTGCTGCTGAGCGCCATCACCTGTACAAGGCCGTACAGGAACCGCGAGATGAGGAATGGTTTCAGTGTCTTCAACATTTATGCACTTGCCTCCGTTGCATGCTTTTTTTGCAGCTATTCTTTGTCAGCAATTGCTGGACCTAAACACCTGCAGACTATCCGCCTAAGCAGTTGCTGCTTTTCTTACCGAATCGACCCATTGGGCTCCGCTGTAGTTGTCAAGGTCGCCCTTGTTCATGGGGAAACAGGCATAGGTCTTTATCACGAGCCCGTCTTCGGTCATCTCATGGGTATCTTCAGGATAGAACTCTTTCCAGGCCCGGTTATATCCTTCATAAAGCTCATCAGTCGTCATGTTTGCAGGCTTGAATACAACGGATGATGCTGAGTACTTCGAGAAATCCTTTGTCAGCAGCCGTCCCTCTGCCTCAAGCCGTTCAGCGAGTCTGGTCTTGGGATAAGGGGTCAGGATATGGAATTCCGCCTCTTCAATAGCGTTGGACTTTGCAAAATGCACCGTGCGCTCGAACACATCCTTCTGATCATGGTCAAAGCCAAAGACAAAGGAGGCAATGACCTTGATGTTCCGTTCTCTGATGCGCTCAAGGAACATGTTCGCCTTCGCGATCTGGCTCGCGCTGATCCTCTCGTTCAATCCCGCAGAGATCCAGGGGCTCAGGTCAATGTACATGGCCCAGCAGTTCGTGCTCCTGAGCAGATCAAGATATGCCGGATCATCTGCAATAGAAAGAGGGGCCAGCCCGACCCACGGTTTACCCGCCTGCGCCAGACCCTCAAAAAAACTTTTCACCCGTCTTTTTGCAAGGTGCAGGTTGTCGTTGATCAGAAATAGACACTGGTCGAGCTTCTCAATATCCCGCAGGATCTTTCTGGTATCAGCCATTCTAAATTCAGTCCCATACGTCTGGGGCACAGAGCAGATCTCGCAGTTCACCGGGCAGCCGCGTGAAACCTGAAGTGAGTTCATCGGAAGATAGACTGATCTGTCGAAGATGGACCAGCGCGGCAGCGGGATCTCCTCAGCCGGGTTCCTGCAGGAATAACTTTTTTTCAGGTCATTGTTTCTGAAATCCCTGATAACATCCGGCCAGGTGTTCTCAGCCTCGCCGATCACGATCGCATCAGCGTGCTGAGCTGCCTCCTCAGGCATAAGCGAGACATGAACGCCGCCAAGAACGACCGGTATCCCTTTTGCGCGGTATCGGTCCGCGATCTCATAGGCCCTGTTCGCCTGACTTGTCATCATCGAAATGGCAACCAGATCGCACTGCATAGCAAAATCTATTTTATTGAGCCGCTCGTCAGTGAAGACAACGTCGATATCAGAAGGCGTAAGCGATGCAACGATCGCAGGCCCCATGACCTGAATGTATCGCCTGTACACAAGAGGGAAATGGCCCCAGTCAGGATAGATAAGATGAATCTTCACTTTTTTTTCTGAAACTCCTTTTGTCCTCTTCCCAGAATGGCATGAAGGTAAACCACTGCGTTGGATAAGCGCTTATATAGTTCTCCAATATTGTAATTATTTTTTTAAGATTTGTCCTGAGTTCATCTGATGAACTGCTGCTGCGGTCCATAATGACTGGTTCTTCAATGATAATCGTGTACGCTTTATATCCTGTTATGGGGATAAAGATCGGCAGGACTATACTGTCAGATACCATCGCAAGCTTTACCGGGCCTTTCGGGAAAAGCGCCTCATGACCGAAAAAGGGTACTGCAACGCCGCTGTCAAAGGTCAGCCGGTCGCCCTGAAGCCCCACAATACCGCCCGCCTGCAGGATCCTGAGAAGTTTCAGAGAAGAAAAATTGCCTGCCTTCAGCGGCACTTCCTGGACGCCCTCCGCATTTCGGAGATAGCTCAGCTGCGACCCGAGAATGGATGAACTGTCCGGCGAATACACTACATGTATCTTCCGGTCTTTACAGGACAGTTTCAGGCTTCCCAGTTCCCAGTTGCCGAGATGCGTTGCAAGAAATATGACCCCCCTGCCGGTTCCCAAGGCCTTCTCCACATGTTCGATGCCCCTGACCGTAAAGGTATAGTTCTCAAGCCGCTCAGGCCCGTGGCTCAGGTGAAAGAGATCGATAAGATAATAGGAATAATACTTGAATACTTCATAGGCCATGTATGCATATGAGAAAGAAATACGACCGGGTTTTATTTTCGAGAGGTTTCGTCTGATGGCCAGGTAATTGTCGAAGTTGAAAACAATGAAGATGACCACGAACAGGCGGCCGATCACCCTCAGGAGCCAGACAGGCAGATATTTCGTTGCGATCAGAAATCCCCTCACCAGAAGCCTGAACGGAAGCGTATGCTGGAACTTTCTGAAGACGCTCTGCGCCTCGGCACGGTTCCCTGTATCCTCATTAATATTGTCGGTCTTTGTCATAAGTGCATTCTGTTGATGCCACAAACTTCTCTGGCTAAAGCATACGATATTTTCTATAATATCACCCTCATGAAAAAGAAAGCTCCGGCGAAAAAGAAACCGCACCTCAGGCCCAACTGGGATGAGTATTTCATCAACATTGCAAAGGCTGTGGCCACGCGCGCTACCTGCATCAGAAGAAGATACGGAGCAGTCGTCACAAAAGAGAATATCATCGTAAGCACAGGGTACAACGGCGCAGCTGCCGGCGTGACCGACTGTCTCGAGGTCGGCAAATGCACCCGTATGGAATTGCAGATACCGCATGGACAGCGCTACGAGCTCTGCCACAGCGTGCATGCAGAGGCAAATGCGATCATCAGGGCATCGGTTGACGAACTGAAGGGAGCAACGATCTATGTCTCGGGAGTTGACGGAGACGGAGACGAATGCGATTCAGCGCCCTGCATGATGTGCAAGAGGATGATCCTGAATGCCCGCATAGCGCGTGTCGTCTATTCAGACGGCAACGCCACGTACCACGTCATCGATCCGACCGACTGGCTGAAAGACCGGATTTAGTGCCTGTGCAGAGTGTCAGTGCCAGATTTTTTCCGGCGAGTCCAAGATATTTCCTCTGCCTCACTTTTCAAAGTCTGACTTGTTTAGTCCGGACTGGCGCAATATGGAGACAAACGTGCCATAAGGAATTTCTTTTCTTGGCGTAGGGACGATTACAGTTCTCTCATCTCTGCGTAATTTTTTGTGGCTTCCGGTCTGATCAATCTCGAACCCTAACCCATAGAAATAACAACCCTGCCCTGCCTAGTTCGAAGTCTTGACGATTGCAGTATATTTCCTTACAATATAGTAAGGAATTTACTTATAAGTAAGGAGACAGATTATGACCGTTGCCACCATAACAACCAAGGGCCAGACAACAATCCCCAAGAACATCAGGGAGCACCTGAAGCTCCATGCCGGAGACCGGCTCGATTTCATTATTGAAGAAAGCGGGAAGGTGAGCGTGCGGCCGGCCACGTCTGATGTAACTGAATTAGAGGGCATACTGCACAGGCCAGGCATGAAAGCTGTGTCAATAGAAGAGATGTCTCGGGCGATTAAGTCCCGTCATAAGAGAGCTTGAGCAATGAAAGGCCTCGACACCAATGTGCTCGTCAGATATCTTGTCAGAGATGATCAGAAACAGGCTGAGATGGCCTCTTCGTTTATCAATAACGTGTCATCATCGGGCGAGTTTTGCTACATCAACGCTGTTGTGCTTTGCGAGCTGGTATGGGTTCTTGAATCTGCATATAGATATTCGAAAAAAGAGATTGCCGATGTGATCGACAAAATTCTTGTGACGCGGCAGTTTGAAGTAGACCGCAAAGACCTCGTTATCCACGCGCTCAGGGAATACCGGGAGGGCAAGGGCGATCTCGCCGACTACGTTATCGGCAGAAGCAACCGCGCCTCAGGGTGCGATTCTACCGCCACTTTTGACAGAGCGCTCAGGGGAAGCACGTCTTTCGAAGTGCTTGATTGAATTGCTAAGGAATTCAAGAGTATTCAATTATTAAATCCCTCCTATCCTCCCTTTGCCAAAGGGAGGTATCAAGCCCCTCTTTGGCAACCAACAGCAGGTGCCTTAAGCAAGAGGGTGAGGGGAGATTTTGATCTGTGTCAGCTTACCTCTAAACTTAATATTAGGAACTCAGACAGCATTACTGCTCCAGCCATCGTTTCAATAAAAACTTTGCACCTTGCTTGTCTAACGGCTCATTCCTGTTGCCGCACTGGGCATCCTGCACGCATGAGGGGCAGCCGCTCTCGCATTCGCAGTCTTCGATGATCCGCAGCGTGGCTCCAAGCCATTCAGGAATAATGTCCAATACCCTGCGCGTAAGTCCCACGCCCCCTTCATGGCCGTCGTACATGAAGATGGCCGGAAGGCCGAAATCAGGAAAACTGGTATGGCTCAGGCCGCCGATGTCGCCCCTGTCGCATAACACGAAGAGCGGCATGCAGGCGATGGCCGTATGCTCCACCGCATGTATCGTACCGCCCAGATCAAACCCTCTCGCTTCAATCTCCCGCTCGGTCGACCGGTCCAGAACGATCCAGAGGCCTTCGGTCTCGAATAAGTGATCCGGCAGTTGCAGCGGCGTGGTCGATATCCACTTGTTGTCTGAGACGCGCTTTGTGTCGTAGCCCATCACCTTCTGGACGATTCTCAGACGCCCCCAGTCAAAGGTCAGCCGGTTGAACCGCTTCGTCTCCTGCTTCGCAATGATCTGAGTCGTGTCACCGCTTACCGGCTGCGTGTAGAATGCAAGATTCGCCAATCTGCAGACAGCCCTTTTCTTCGGGATATCAAGCTCCACAACTTTATACTGCTTGCCGCGGTGCAGATACACAGCACCCGGAAAGGCCTCCCTGAATACCCGCGCTCCGCCCAATTCGCCGATGGTCCGGCCTGATTCATTGACCAGCATAAAGCGCTCGCCAGCTGCCCTGATGCTCAGATCCCTCTGCGGCATCTTGAGAGGCGAAAACCAGATACCGCTCTTTTTGCCGGGTACCAGCGTCTGTTCTGCAACAAGCTCTTCAATAAGCGGCAGGGCCTTCTGCATATCAAATGCAGGATCGCCCAGCGTCAGGTTCAGCTCAGTTGCAGCGCAGAGAAGGTGCCTTTTCATGATATACGCATTGAAAGGATCGATGACCGCAGCCTCATGGCTTTTTTCAAAGAACTCTGCAGGATGGCGCATGAAATAGTGGTCAAGGGCATCCTGGATCGCCACCAATATCACAAGGGATTCCTGCCCCTGCCTGCCTACCCTTCCGGCCCTCTGCCATGTGCTCGATACTGAGCCGGGGTACCCGCAGAGGATGCAGCAGTCAAGCCCGCCGATGTCAACACCGAGTTCGAGAGCGCTTGTCGAGACCACGCCAAGCAGCTCGCCGCTGAAAAGCCGTGCTTCAATCTCGCGGCGCTCCTCAGGCAGGAAACCTGCCCTATACGGACTGATCTTCTCTCGCAGGTCAGGGGCGTAGTTCACTGCCCAGTTGTGGATCAGCTCGGTGATCTTGCGCGCCTTGGTAAAGACGATCGTCCTCATCCCCTGCTTCATGCACTGCACGAAAAGCTTTGTTGCAAGCGTGTACGGGCTCTCGATAGGGCTCATGAAATAGAAATGTTTTCCGGCTGCCGGCGCGCCGCTTTCATCGACCACGCTGAACTGCAGTCCGGTCAGGTCTTCTGCAAGTCTGCCGGGATTTGCTATCGTTGCAGAGGCTGAGATGAACTGGGGGCTTGACCCGTAATGTTCACAGACACGCCTCAGCCTTCTGATCACCTGGGCAACGTGGGAGCCGAACACACCGCGGTATGTATGGATCTCGTCAATGACTATGTACCTCAGATTCCTGAAAAACCCTTCCCATTTTTTGTGGAACGGCAGGAATGCGAGATGGATCATGTCAGGGTTTGTAAAGATCACATTCGGCAGGTTCTCACGTATCTCCCGGCGTTTCGCGGCAGGGGTATCCCCGTCGTACACCTCTCCGACGATGCCAAGCCCGATCTCTTCAGACAGTTCGTTCAGGTTCTTCACCTGGTCCTGCTCAAGTCCTTTGAGCGGGAAGATGCAGAGGGCCTGCGTGTTGCGGTCAACAAGTATGGCTTCAAGGATAGGGATATTGTATGCAAGGCTTTTGCCGCTGGCAGTAGGGGTCATCAGGACAATGTTCCTGCCGAGCCTGATCTGGTCTATGGCCTCTGCCTGATGGCTGTAAAATTGTGAAATACCCCTCTTCAGAAAGATCGTTCTGAGCCGCTCATCAAGCTCTATAGTGCGGTAGTGTTCAGCAACCGGACGTATATGCCTGTGGCCTGCGCACTGGAGCTGCATCTCCCTGTCGTTATCGAGAAAATCGATGATTTCATTAATCATGATCTCTGATTGTAAAACACCCGGCTCTATTCATGCTAACATGCAACGCAGTCTCATAATGCTCCACGATCATAAAGGCAACCACACACGAAGCGGGAAGAGTCATAACCCCTCCTCGCCTCTGCTTAGGGCACCTACTGTTGGCCCTTATCTTCAGGGGAGGAATTAACCCCCTCTTGAGGTAAGAGGGGGAAAGGGGGCGTTATGTTCCCCTGTCCTCTTCACAAAGTTTCATGATCATGAGCACAATTTCATATCGCCATCCCATGTGCCTGTGATAAAATATATTCAGCAGACAGGAAACTGCGGGGAGGTCACCATGAAAAAGATATTATTGCCGGCAATACTGTTTATATTCGTGATGGGCAGTTCGGCATTTGCCGTTGGAGGAGACGTCAGGTGGTCTTCGCTCAAGGACGGTATGGTAAAGGCAAAGGCTGAAAAGAAACCGATCATCGTTGATTTCTTCTTCGGAAAAGGCTGCCCGCGTTGTGAAAAGCTCGAAAAATTCATCTATAGTGAGCCGAAGATCGCCAAGAAGATCAACGACGATTTTGTCCCGATCTTTATTGATCTGACCAAGCCCCTCACCAAAGAAGAAGAAGCCCTGGGCAACAAATATGATTATAAGAACGACTGCCTTATGCTCTTTCTGGACTACGATATGAATCTGCTTAAAGACCCCACGGGCAACAAGATGTGCTTTGTTGACCATGTCGAGCCCGATATTTTCAATGGCTATCTTGACATGATGAAAGGACAGATGAAAAAATAGACTCTGCGTCGTTACCCGCAATTAATACAACTCTCTCGCTTTGATTTCTGTTTTACGTTCGCCTTATACTATTCGCCATGAGCGGCATTATTGATTTCCATACCCATGCATTTCCTGATGGCCTGGCTGAGAGGGCTGTGCAGGCCCTGCTTGAAGAGGGCAGAAAGAAGTATGATGTGCAGGCGTATCTTGACGGCAGGATCTCATCGCTCCTGGCTTCCATGGACCGAAGCGGCATTGAAAAGAGCGTAATCTGCTCGATAGCGACCAAACCGTCCCAGTTCGATCCGATCATAAAATGGTCTAAACAGATCATGTCGGACAGGATCATCCCCTTCCCTTCCCTGCATCCTGAGTCTCCTGATGCTGTTCAGCAGGTGAAACAGATAAAGACCGAGGGATTCAGGGGGGTAAAATTTCATCCCTACTATCAGGACTTCGGGATTGACGAAAAAAGACTTTTTCCGATCTACGAGGAACTGCAGCAGCAGGGCTTGATCGTTGTAATGCATACCGGTTTCGACCTTGCCTTTGAACGCGACAGGAGATGCGATCCGGAGAAGATCCTGCATCTGCTCGAAGCATTCCCTGAACTGAAATTGGTCGCAACACATCTCGGCGCGTGGGAAGATTGGGATGAGGTCGAAAGACATCTTTCCGGAAAGAAGATCTATATGGAAATTTCATTTTCCCTTGACTGCATGCCGAAAGAGACGGCCCGCCGCATCATCCTGAACCATCCGAAAGACCATATTCTGTTTGGTTCGGATTCGCCCTGGGCTGATCAGGGCAAGGCAATTGAGCTTTTGAAGAGTCTCGAACTCGGGCAGGAGATGGAGGATCGAATCCTCCGGGGAAACGCATTAAGACTGCTTGAAACTGCCTGACACAATATTCACGGGGAGATGGCGCAGCTTGCAACCGGTCCCGTGAAGCAAAGCGCTATGCCATGATTTCATCTGTTGGCAAGATTTGCTTCACGTGCCGTATCGTAAGAATAGATATCAGCTTTTCTTCTGTCCGGCAAATAATTCTGTAATTGCCGTACAGCAATTCTTTTATTTTCGGGTTATTGATTTCCGGAACTGTTCGACCGCTTTCGGGAAACGACTGCAGTTGTTCGACTTTGGCAAAAACCGTCTCAATCCAGCTTTCCGCCGCACTTCTATTATCCTGTGCTATATATTCTGCAATCTCGCCTGCTCTGTCTATTGCAAGAGGAGACCAGACAACTTTCATTTTTTGATTCGGCCAAGCACGGCTGCCTTAGCATCGCCATGTTTAATCCCCTGGCCATTTTCGATCTGGCTGATCGACGTTTGAATATCCTGAAGCAGTTCAATCTTATCCTGCATTGACTCGAATTCATCCGCATCCAGCAGAACAGCGACACCTTTCCCATGCTGGGTAATAATAAGAGGGCGTTTTGTCACATGAATTTTTTTTATAAAAGATGCAATTCCGGTCCTAAACTCAGACATCGGCCTGATATCTTCATTAATTTTTGATCTTCTCATGTATCACCTCGTTACAATGTAATGTACATTGTAACGTAATATATATTGTACGATCAATTTTATTTTGAGCAGGCCTGTTCTTCTACACTGCAAGAAAAAGAATCAGATAGAACAGCGCAAAAAGCAGGACAGGTCTGTATGCAGCTCTGTTGTCACTAAAGCTTATAGAAAACCTATGCGCAACCTTCATGCTTATAGCAGAACCTGCCAGAAGGATCACGATCTGCAGCATCTTGATCGTAACAGATGATGCAGCAAAGGATGGAAGTGAGGCCTCCACCCCAATCTGCTTGCCAAGGACCTGAAGAAGCGTCCCTCCCATGGTGAGTACCCTCGTCAGATGAAAATTCACCTCAAAGGCTACACTGAGCGGTATCAGGCAATAGATGCCATATGCTGTTGCCCTTTGCGAGTTCTCCGAAACAGGGAAATACCGCCTGCCTGTCGCTGCAGCAAAAAGAACCGCTCCGCCAGTCATGCCGACGATGAGGAGAGCTGCATAAAGCCACCAGAGTGGCGCTGACCGAAGGGCATGAAACAGACCGACTTGTTCAAGCCCTCTGAAGATCTGCGTTCCGATAAGTGCTGAACCGATGATCACACCGCTCATCTCAAGGTTCGCCGAGGCCCAAAGCTCCTGCCCCGGGACGCGCAGATTAAATACCGGCGAGTTGTTCGGACAGATCTTTACACAGTTGCCGCAGAGCACACAGTTCTGATTTGAATGGAGTGAAAAAGGGCCCTCAAAGAGAGGACAGCCCTCGCCTTTTTCGTTGCCGACATAGCAGTCATGGTTCAGGCAGTTTGTGTTACAGATGTTATAGTTTGACCTGAGCTCAACAGCAGAGCAGCGTGATAGAAAGCCCACCAGTCCGCCCAGCGGGCAGAGATACCGGCACCAGGTCCGGCGCTCGAAAATATATCCGACAATGAGCGCCGATAGTGCAACCGTAAGCACGAGTATTGCTGTTGCCTTCGGTGAATGAGGCATATCAAAAACAGACTCGGCCCAGAATATGGAGGCGATCCCAACAGCCGTCAGGTAAATCCCATACGTGCGGATAATCTGCGGAACTTTGATCTTAAGTCCGAACGATCTGCCGATGAGATATCCGGTTGGACCCATAGGACAGGTACTGCACCACGACCGGGCGAGAAAGAAACTCCCAAGAACCACAGCCGGCTCCCAAAATGCCCAGGTAAGCACAAGGGCTAGATTGCGATTCGGGTCCTGACTGCCGAAAAAGCCGAGCAGTATGATCAGAGCTATGCCAGGCAGGGCAGCCACCTGTAGTGCGACCGGGAACTTTTTGTTAAGAAAAAGATTTTTGATCTTGTCATAGCTGAAAAGATCAAAGGCAATCTGGCCGCTGACAGGCGGCGGGCTGAGAAAGATATGCCCGGAAGAGAGCATGCAGTCTTGACAGATAGACATAGCCCTGCGAACGGCGCTCGCGAGCTCATCGTGGTTGCCGGGCCAGTCATATGCCATGATCGCCTTGTACGCGTCTTCGTCGAGGCCATCGATCGTCAGGCCGAGCTGCCGGTTGTAACGGTGAATATAGTGTTCAACGGTCTCCCGGATATCCTTTTTCCTTAATCTCAGCGGCGGGAGCATGATCCGGGTCGTACCGATCAGATCAAGAAGCTGCTGGCTGAACATTCCCTGTGCTGCGAGCATTTCGATATCGGCATGCGTGGTTGCAAGCACACGGACCCTTGCTCTCAGCGGAGTTGCGTCCCCGAAGGCGCAAAACGCGCCCGACAGGAGATAATCGGCGAGCATCGACTGTGCCGCTGCGGACAGGAGATCGATATTCTCGACGATGACAGCGCCGTTGTCTGCGAGTTGAAACAGGCCGATCCGTCTGCCCGTGCGGGAAGGCAGGGATTCTTTTGACCTTCCGAAAAGTGCGCTTATCTGAATCATTTCGAGGCTTAACCCTTTTTCGTAAGAGCCTTGATCGGAAAAGCCGACAGAGGCACCTGCGTCATAGGTAAAGAGATTGCCGTCGGTACGATGGATGAGAGCAGCAGCATCCCAGAGCTCGGTACCCGCCTCCCCCTGGACCAGCACATGCCCGTCTTCACCGGCGGCCTTGTCAATCTCGTCGAGGGCCTTGCGGATAACCGCCGTGCTGCCGAGGATTATTGGGGTATGCCTGCTGTTTTGTTCGGAGATGAATGCGCGGTATGCATCCTCAACAGCCTTTGCATCGGCGATCCGATCGGACCCTTTCATCAGACGTTCGGCAAGCACCCGGACAAATCCCCGCATAACAGACGGATTGGCTGCAAGCATTGAGTCGAAAACAGGCTTCGGCACAGAGATCAGCACGGTCCGTTCTTTGGTCGTGGCCGTAGAGGCGCGGTCAGCTCCGGTCAGGAGGGCAAGCTCGCCAAAACCCTCTCCTGGCCCAAGCACGGTAGTAGGGATCTCCCGTCCACTCTCACACGTCCGCGAAAGCGCAACACTGCCTGATACGATGATAAAGTAGCTGTCGCCCCTGTCATGCTGTCTGAAAATAACCGCATCCTCCGGCAGCGCCAGATGGAGAGACTGGCTTGCGATCGCCAGCAGCGAACTGACCGGTACAGGCTCAAACAAGGCAATATCCCGCAGACAGTCCTCTCGCTGTCGCAGCAGGCAACGCTGAAGGATCCTTTCGCTGATCCAGCCGTTTTCGGCCATGATAACGCCGATATACCGATGCTCGCCCTTTTTTATGAGTGCAGACTGGATATCAAGCGCCTTCTGAAGGTAATGCCTCGCTTCAGGCAGTTCACGGAGCAGATATTGTCCAAATGGCGTAATGTTCATGGCACAACAGCCTTCGGATCAGCGACCATGATCCTGGCTTCTCCAGATTGATGCATCAGTCTGTTTTTACGGCCTCACAAAAACAAAGGCTTCCTTTTCCATAAATACGTTTTGGTCCTTTCCGTATTTTTTTAGAAAGTCAGCCCACTCTGCAGCTGTTGCGGTAAACAGATAGGTCTTCTGCTCCTGATGCCAAACTGAAGGCAGCGAAACCGTCTTGTTCTTCACGGCTGCTTCCATCCAGGAGGCATCCAGAGGGATGATCTTCATGGTCTTTTCCTCTAATATTACCCGGGAAACGGTATGCACCGGCGTAACATGCAGCACCCACCAAAAGCTCAATACCTCGGGAGGAGAGTCCGCAATCGCATCGAGAAAGAGCATATCATCAACCCTGAAAAACCTTGAAGAAAGCGTTGCCGATGATCCCTTGAAGTCAGGTATCGTTATTTTATCTGCAGAAAAGAGCCATTCCCTGTTCAGTCCCTCCTCTGTCTTGCCCTCTTTCAGAATCCACTTGCCGTTTAATGCAGGCATATCGGCTATGGACTCTTTGCTATAAAAAGGGTTGACAGAGTGAACAATACAGCCGTTCAGAACGACTAAAGAAATTATTAAGATAAAAAGGATAAAAACAGATTTCGATACTGATCCAGGTCTCATACGTGCCCTCCCATTACATACTATGCAGCTGTTTCATTGTATCACACTGATAAAGTCCTGCTTTTCAGCATTCCAGAGGAACCCCCTGATCTCTCGCACCTGTCCCTCATACACGGCAACAACCAGATGCGTGGCATCAGGGAACTCCGGATCTCCAAAGACGGTCTGGACCTCTTTGTCCATGGCCGAGAAATAAGCCCCGCAGTCTATATGCGAATGATAGAATGCGATCACCTTTTCGCCCCGTGCAGCAGCCTCGTTGACAATGCGCTCCATTTCCTGACGGTCTATGGCATAGGCCTGGCGGCTGGTACGCGGATGCGTTTCAGGGTCCTGCGCATGAAGTTCATCCTGCAGGTTCCTGCATCTATGCACCTTCTGAACGCTGCCGTTGCCGACCACCAGTCCGCAACACTCGGCAGGATACTCCTCTTTGGCATGGTCCGAGACAGCCATGATAACGTCGGATGTCAGCATAGTCCTTCCTATAGCTCCCTGCTCAGGTAGCGGTCCCCACCGTCAGGGAACATTACAACAATAACCGCCTGCTCAAGCTTTTCAGCCGCCTTAAGCGCTGCGGACAAGGCCGCGCCAGAGGAATGACCCACAAACAGGCCTTCTTCCCGCGCCAGCCTCCTGGTCATAGCAAAGGCTGCTTCAGTATTGACAGTCAGACGTTCATCCGGAAAGCCCTTGTCGAAAACAGCAGGTACGATAGCGCCTTCTTCAAGATATTTCATGCCCTCAATGCCGTGCATGGCATCATCAGGGTGAACAGAGATGATCTTAACCGCCGGGTTATGCTCCCTGAGCGCTCTTCCTGCTCCCATGATCGTACCGCCAGTGCCGACACAGGCCACGAAATGAGTAACGGTCCCTTTGGTCCGGCTTATTATTTCAGGGCCAGTGGTCAGAGAATGCGCTTCAGGATTTGAAGGATTGTTATACTGGTCAGGCTGAAAATATCGGTCAGGGTCCCTGCCCACGATCTCCTTGGCAAGCCTGATGGCACCGTCAGCCCCTTCAAACGGACTGGAAAATATCAACTCTGCGCCGAAACCGGCAATGATCTTTTTGCGCTCAATGCCTGCGTTTTCCGGAATCACTATTTTCACACAATAGCCCTTAACAGCGCCGATCATTGCATAGGCAATACCGGTATTCCCTGATGAGGAGTCGATGATCGTCCTGTCCCGGGTGAGAAGTCCGGCAGCCTCAGCATCACTGATCATGTTTAACGCTGCCCGGTCTTTAACTGAGCCTCCGGGATTGCCTCTCTCGACCTTGGCGTAGATCCTGACCTTCGTGTTCAGGTGCGCTGAGATCTTTGCAATCCTTACAAGAGGTGTTTTCCCCACCAGGTCAATTACTGATCCCACCTGGCCCTGCTCTCTTTCATCATATGGTCTTGTCATGAGTGGATCATTATAACAGACAACAGCAGGGGCAGGCACTGCCATCAACATGGCAGGGAAAGCTCAAGATCAGGCCTGCTATATTAATTGAAAATAACATAGGGGTATGATAATCTAAACCTCATTTACAATAAGATAACCTCATGAAAAATAAGAAGAACATCGGAGAAAAAGTTCTGTTTTCCGGCAATGAAGCGATTGCCCGGGGCGCATATGAAGCAGGGGTGAAGGTCGCCTCCGGCTATCCGGGCACGCCTTCCACCGAAATACTCGAAAACCTCTGCCCCTATGAAGGAGTTTACACAGAGTGGGCTCCGAACGAAAAAGTTGCTCTTGAAGTTGCACTGGGGGCCTCTTTTGCCGGGGCCCGTGCTTTGGCAACCATGAAGCATGTCGGACTGAACGTTGCCGCTGATCCGCTCTTTACCGCAGCATATACCGGCGTCAAGGGCGGCCTGGTGATCGTCACGGCAGACGATCCCGAGATGCACAGTTCCCAGAACGAACAGGACAACCGGAACTATGCATACGCAGCAAAAGTGCCGATGCTGGAACCCTCAGATGCAGCAGAGGCAAAAGATTTTCTTAAAATCGCATACAGGATAAGCGAGGAATTTGATACGCCGGTCCTTTTCAGAACGACCACAAGGGTCGCCCATGTAAAAGGCATCATCACCATAGGCGAAACAGAGAGTTCGAAAGCCACGCTCGGCATTGAAAAGATGCCGGAGAAGTTCGTCATGCTTCCTGCACATGCGCGCAGACGCAGGGTTGAGCTCGAAAACCGGATGACCCGCCTCAGGGAATTTGCAGAGACATTTCCGGAAAACCGCATTGAATGGGCAGACAAGGATCGGGGGTTCATAACGTCGGGCGTCTCCTATCTTTATGTAAAAGAGGCCTTTCCCGCTGCTTCGGTCCTGAAGCTCGGCATGGCATATCCCTTTCCTGACCGAATGATCAGGGACTTTGCGTCTCAGATAAAGGAACTCTTTGTTGTGGAAGAGCTCGATCCGTTCATAGAAAATCATGTAAGGGCAATGGGCATCTCCTGCAAAGGCAAGGAGCTGATACCCGCCATGGGAGAACTGAATTCCCAGATCATAAGAAAGTCGATCACCGGCGAATCTGCAGGTGCCTCCTTCGAGCCTGTACAGATCCCGATGAGACCGCCGAACCTCTGCGCAGGATGTCCGCACAGGGGCATATTTCATGCGATCTCAAAACTGAAGGTATTTGTGGCGGGCGACATCGGCTGCTATACGCTTGCGGCACTCAAGCCGCTTTCGTCCATGGACTCCTGCATCTGTATGGGTGCAAGCATCGGCACTGCGTTCGGCATGGAAAAGGCGTTAGGCAAGGACTCTCTCGGCAAGATCGTTGCCGTGATCGGCGATTCGACATTTATGCATTCAGGCATTACCGGGCTTATTGATGTTGTCTATAACCGGGGGTTTTCTACGGTCATTATCCTTGACAACAGAACGACCGGCATGACCGGACACCAGCCGAACCCTTCAACCGGCACGACACTCGGCGGTGACAGCGGCGCCGGCATTGACATCGAGGCGCTCTGCAGGGCTGTCGGCGTAAAGCATATTGTAACGCTCAATCCCCATGAGCACGAGCAGGCCGAAAAGATCCTGAAACAGGAGATCGAGCGGCCCGAGCCTTCTGTCATCATCACCAAGGCGCCCTGCGCCCTGCTTCCCGAGATGAAGAAGCGCAAGGACAAAAGAATTCATACAGTCATCGAAGCCAACTGCACAGGATGCAGATCATGCCTCAGGATCGGCTGTCCTGCCATCGAGTGGGTGCCGCTCACGCCGGCAGAGGCAAAACAGCTCGGCTACAAAGAGACCCAGAAGGGCCATTCACATATCAACATGGTCATGTGCGATGGCTGCGGCCAGTGTGCGCCGCTCTGCAAGTTCAAGGCGATAGTCGTGGCAGGCCCGGGCAATGGTAATAAGAATGGATAAGGTCATGAACCTTTTTCTCTGCGGGGTCGGCGGACAGGGTATCCTCCTTGCCAGCGAGGTGATCTCATCTGCCTGCATGAATGCAGGCTTTGACGTAAAACAGAGCGAGGTGCATGGCATGGCCCAGCGCGGCGGATCGGTCATCTCTCATATCCGCTTCGGTAATAAGGTCCACTCACCACTCATCGAGTCAGGTGGTGCGGACTTTGTGGTCTCCTTTGAGATGCTTGAAGCGCTTCGTTATCTCCCCTATATGAACAAGGATACAAAGGTGATCGTGAATACGCAGAAGATCCTTCCTGCGCCGGTTGCGACCGGCATGGATACGTATCCTGCTGATGTCCTTGACCAGCTTGGCGGTCGGGGGCTTTCGCTCTTCCCTGTCGACGCCTTTGATATCGCACAATCGATAGGCGAAACCAGGGCGGTCAATATGGTGCTGGTCGGCGCACTTTCCGCCTTCCTGCCTCTTGACGAAAAGGCATTCATGCAGGTGATCGAACAACGGATACCGGAGAAGATCAGAAAAGTGAATATTGAGGCATTTCTTAAAGGTAAAGAGGCAGTCAGAATTCAGCTTGCACGCTGACAAGCTGGCAGGCCGGCAAGCAGGAGGCACTGAGAATATTATGATATGGAATGAAGAGTTCGAAACCCTGCCGCGTGAGGCATTAGAGGCCCTTCAGCTCAAGCGGCTGAAGAATCTTGTTGAGCGGGTCTATACCGCTGTTCCCTATTATCGTGAAAAGATGGACAAGGCCGGCGTAAAGCCGACGGACATCAAGAGCCTTTCCGACCTCCGGAAACTGCCGTTCACCACCAAAGAAGATCTGCGCCTGAACTATCCCTTCGGTCTTTTCGCCGTTCCTTTTGAGAAGGTCGTAAGGATCCATGCCTCATCAGGCACCACAGGCAAGCCTACCGTTGTGGGCTATACAAAAAATGATATTGATGCCTGGGCAGAGCTCATGGCACGGACACTTTCGGCAGGAGGCGCACATCCCGGCGATGTGGTGCATAATGCCTATGGGTATGGATTGTTCACCGGAGGCCTCGGGGCCCATTACGGGGCAGAACGGCTCGGCGCCGCAGTCATCCCCATCTCCGGCGGGAACTCCAAGCGCCAGATCATGCTGATGCAGGACTTCGGCTCAACCGTGCTTATGTGCACACCTTCGTATGCCCTGAACCTCGCTGATGTCATGAAAGAGATGAACGTTGATCCCAAAAGCCTGAAACTCCGTGTAGGCCTCTTCGGCGCAGAACCCTGGTCAGAGAATATGCGGCAGGAGATAGAGGCACGCCTGAATATCAAGGCCATAGACATCTTCGGCCTGAGCGAGGTCATGGGACCGGGTGTCGCTTCCGAATGCATTGAAGAGAAGCACGGCCTCCATGTCTTCGAGGATTATTTCATCCCCGAGATCGTGAATCCGGAGACCTTTGAGCCTGTGCCGCATGGAGAATTGGGCGAACTGGTCTTTACGACACTCACCAAAGAGGCCTTCCCGGTGATCCGCTATCGCACGAAAGACCTGTCGAGGATCATTGATGCACCCTGCTCCTGCGGCAGGACCTTCCACCGGATGCAGCGCATCACCGGCAGAACCGACGACATGCTGATCATCAGGGGTGTGAATGTCTTCCCTTCGCAGATCGAGCATGTGCTGATGTCCATCGAAGGCGTTGAGCCCCATTACCAGATCATTGTTGACCGGCAGGCATCCCTCGATATCATGGAGGTGCAGGTCGAGGTGAGTGAGAACATCTTCTCTGACGAGATCAAGGTGCTCGAAAAACTGGGCAAGAGGATCGAGCGGGAGATCAAGGACCTTCTTGGCGTCTCCTGCAAGGTGAAGCTCGTTGAGCCGAAGACCATTCAGAGGTCTGAGGGCAAGGCAAAACGGGTGATCGATAACAGGAAACTGTAGAATAAGCACTCAGCGATCAGCCTTCAGCTCTCAGCAAAAGATATTATTGCAGTATGTTTTAGCTGACTGCTGAAAGCTGACAGCTTTGTTAACAGGAGGTTATTATGAAAGTCGAGCAGATATCCGTATTTCTGGAAAATAAGTCAGGAAGGCTTGCAGAGGTTGCAACCGTGCTTGCAGCGGCTGGGATCAACATCCGCGCCCTCTCCCTTGCAGACACCACAGACTTCGGCATCCTGCGTCTTATCGTGAATGACACGGAAAAGGCAAAACAGGTGCTGAAGGACCATGGCTTCACCGTCGGCAAGACCGAGGTGATCGGCGTTGAGGTGGCGGACAAGCCGGGCGGTCTGGCAGAGATTCTGAATGTGATGAAGGCCAACAGCATAAATGTTGAGTATATGTATGCCTTTGTGCAGAAGTCTGCAGGGAATGCGGTCATTATCTTCCGCTTCGACGAACTGGAAAAGGCGATCGAAGCGCTGCAGAAGGCAGGTATCAGGATCATGAAAGGCGAAGAGATCTATTCGGTCTGAATCTATTAATCCAGTAAAGGGAGGTACAACGTATGAAGGCAGTTAAGATTTTGGCAGTTCTGTTGTTTTCCTGTTTGATCCTCGCAGCGCCCGCGCTCGCCAAGGACACCATCAAGATCGGTGCGATCCTGGCAGTAACAGGCCCGGCATCGTTCCTCGGCGCGCCTGAGGCAAAGACGCTCGAAATGCTTGTTGAGGATATCAACAAAAAGGGCGGCATCAAGGGCATGAAGGTTGAACTGATCATCAAGGACTCGGGAGCAAGCCCGGAGAAGGCCCTTTCGTTTGCAAAGCAGCTGATCGAAGAAGACAAGGTGCTGGCCATCATCGGACCGTCCACAAGCGGCGAGACGATGAAGATCAAGAGCGTTGCTGAAGAGGCAAAGGCAATCCTTATCTCCTGCGCTGCCGCTGAAGTGATCGTAAACCCGGTCGCTAAATATGTATTCAAGACACCCCAGATGGACAAGCATGCGGTCATCAGGATCTTCGAGCAGATGAAGGTCATGAAACTGGCCAAGGCAGGCGTCCTGTCGTCCAACACCGGATTCGGCAAGGCAGGCAAGGAGCAGATCGAAAAGCTGGCTGCCGAGCATGGCGTCCAGGTAGTTGCAAGTGAGGCATATGACAGCAAGGCCACAGACCTCACCGCAGAGGTTACCAAGGTGAAGGCAGCTGGAGCCGAGGCTATCATCAACTGGTCCATCGAGCCTGCACAGGCTATTGTTATCAAAAACGCCCGCCAGCTCGGATTCAAAGGCCCGATATTCCAGAGCCACGGCTTTGGTAATATCAAATACGTTGAAGCTGCCGGAGAAGCTGCTGAAGGCGTTATCTTTCCTGCCGGCAGACTCCTGATTGCTGATGTGCTGCCGAAAAACCATCCCCAAAAGGCACTTTTGACAAAATACAAAAAAGACTATGAGTCAAAGTTCAAGGAAGAGGCCAGCACCTTCGGCGGTCATGCGTACGATGCTATGCTCATCCTGACCAAGGCGATCGAAAAGGCCGGCAAGGCTGACAAGGAAGCGGTGAGGAATGCGATCGAGGGTCTGACGGGCCTCGTCGGCACTGCAGGCACTTTCAACTTCTCGGCTCAGGACCACAACGGTCTTGATATCAATGCCTTTGAGATGCTTACCGTCAAGAAGGGCAAGTTCGAGCTGCTTGCAACCCCGGCGAAAAAGGAAGGCGCATCCAAGAAGAAATAGGTTTCTGACGCAGGGGCGGGAAACCGCCCCTGCAGATCTTATCTTACTGCATGAATATCGAACTCCTCTCCCAATATCTCGTTGCCGGTATAACCTACGGGACGATCTACGCGATCGTCGCGATCGGGTTCAATATCATTTACAATGCGACCGGTATCATCAATTTTGCTCAGGGCGAGTTCGTTATGTTAGGCGGCATGATCGCTGTTTCGCTTCATACCTTCATGCCACTTCCTGCTGCCATTGTCGCGGCAGTTCTCGCGGCAATGATCATTGGTGCACTGATAGAGATTATCTTTATCCGCTGGCTCGTCAGTCCATCAGTGCTCCGTATGATCATTATCACGATCGGCATATCGATCTTCGTTCGTGAGGCAGCGCTTCATGTGTGGGGCGAGGCTGTCCGGGCGCTTCCCTATTTTACCGGTTCAGAGGTTACGGTCATCTCGTTCGGTAATGTGCATATCTCGCCGCAGGTGCTCTGGGTGACCGGCATAGCTGCCATCATCGTGGCACTGCTCACGTTTTTTTTCAACTACACCCTGCTCGGCAGACAGATGCGGGCATGTTCGTCGAACCGGGACGCAGCAAGGCTCTGCGGCATCAATGCAAAAAATATGGTGACCCTCTCCTTTGTACTGAGCGCCGGCATCGGCGCACTTGCAGGCTGTGTTGTCTCTCCCATCACCTATGTGCAGTATGACAGCGGCACGGGACTGGCCATCAAGGGTTTCACGGTCGCCATACTCGGCGGTCTCGGCAACAGCACAGCTGCCATCGGGGCTGGTCTGATCCTCGGCATTCTCGAATCCCTCTGCGTCATGGTCCTGCCTACCGCGTTCAAGGACGTCGTCTCCATATCCGTGCTTCTGCTGATCCTCTTTGTCAGGCCAAGCGGCATCTTCGGCAGCGTCGAAGCTTCCCGGCTCAAGGAGTTCTGATGCTGCGGTCAAAGTTCCTGCCCATTATTATCTTCGTCATAGCCATCGTCTCGGTGCAGGTCCTGACAGGACTGACAGACAAGGCCCAGTACCTGACCCAGCTGACCATGACCGGATATTATTCACTGGTCATCATCGGGCTCTGCATGCTGATCGGATACGCCGGGCAGATATCGCTGGGCCATGCCGGTTTCTTTGCCATAGGCGGCTATGTATCCGCCTTTCTTACAACTTACAATCTCGCTCCTCACAAGGAAAAACCTCTTGTCAGCGTCCTTTCAAAAACAGGCCTGCTTGGCAGCATGCAGGACCTCTATGGAGGCGACACGATGGTCGTTAATCCATGGCTGGCCTGTATTGCTGCGGTAGCGGTCACCGTGCTGATCGCTTACATCATCGGCGGGCCGATCCTCAAACTGAAGGGCCATTACCTTGCCATGGCAACGCTCGGATTCGGCACTATTGTTTACAAGGTCGTTCTGGCCACCTCGTTCTTCGGCGCTGCCGACGGACTCTCGGACATTCCCGGCTTCAAGGTCCTGCCCGGTCTTGAGGTGAGCGGCAAACCCGGGCTGCGTGTACAGAACTATTACATTGCCTGGGGCCTGGTCGCGCTTGGCATGCTGCTGCTGACGAACCTGATCCATTCACGCGTCGGCAGGGCGCTCCGCTCCATCCATAGTGCAGAGGACGCGGCCAATGCCATGGGCATTAATACCGGCAGATACAAGCTGAACATCTTTGTCCTGAGCGCGGTCTTCGCTGCCCTGGCTGGCGTGTTTCTCACCCACTACAATGGCGGCATCGGACCATCCGAGGCGTCCATCATGAAGTCGGTCAGGTATGTCGCGATCGTGGCCATAGGCGGCATGGCAAATCTCTGGGGCGCGCTTGCCATGGGATTCGTTCTGAACTTCCTTTCGCTTCGGGGTTACTTCGGTTCATACGACGATGCGATCTTCGGCGTCATCCTGATTCTTATTATGCTGTTTGCGCCTGAAGGACTGCTGCGCAGAGAGGTTTTTCAGGGACTGAAGAAACGGCTCTCAGGCAAAAAGTCTGCGGGAGGCCAACAGGCATGAGCCTCCTTGAGGTGCAGGATCTCAGCAAGCGTTTCGGCGGGCTGAAGGCTGTGGACCATGTCAGTTTCTCCGTGCAGGAAGGCTCTATCAAGGCGCTGATCGGGCCGAACGGCGCAGGAAAGACAACCCTCTTCAACCTTCTTTCAGGGGTATTGCCATCCGACTCGGGTGCGATCCGATTCAATGATGCAGCTATTCATAAACTTCAGCCCTATCAGGTCGCGGCAAAGGGCATGTCGCGGACCTTTCAGCATATCCGTCTCTTCACCCATATGTCCGCACTTGAGAACATCATGATCGGCAGACATATACACACCAGGGCAGGCTTCCTTTCCGGCATGATGGCCCTCCCCTGGACCAGAAAAGAAGAGCATGCCGCCCGTGCGCGCTCTCTCGAGATCATGGCCTTTCTGGGCATAGCTGATCTCGCAGAGACTGAAGCGACAAGCCTTGCATACGGCCAGCAGAGGACCCTTGAGATCGCCAGGGCCCTTGCCTGTGAGCCGAAACTGCTGCTCCTTGACGAACCTGCAGCAGGCCTGAATATGCGTGAAACTGCAGAAATGGCAAAACTGATCTCCCGCATCCGCGATACCGGCGTAACGGTCCTGCTTGTCGAACATGACATGTCTCTGGTGATGAACATCTCTGACGAGATCGTTGTCCTGAGCTATGGCCAGAAGATCGCTGACGACAAGCCCCTCGCTATTCAGAAGAACCCTGAGGTGATCAGGGTCTATCTCGGGGAAGATGATGCTTAGGATCAGGAACCTCGAATCAGGATACGACAGCCTCAAGGTCCTGCGGCATATATCGATCCATGTCAGTGCCGGAGAGATCGTCACTATTATCGGGGCGAACGGCGCAGGCAAAACAACCCTGCTCAAGACCATTGCGGGCCTTATCAGGTCAACGGCAGGCGAGATGCTTTTTGAAAAGCAGGAGATCGCGCGGCTGTCTCCGGAAAAGATCGTATTCCTCGGCTGTTCGCTTGTGCCGGAGGGCAGACAGGTATTTGCGCCGATGACGGTCAGAGAAAATCTGCTTTTGGGCGGGTATGTTCAGTATCAGCGCAACAAGAAAGATGAGGTTGATGCGGATCTTGAGCGTATCTTCGGGCTCTTCCCCAGACTGAAAGAGCGGGAAGCGCAGCTTGCCGGAACCCTCTCCGGCGGAGAACAGCAGATGCTCGCGATCGGCAGGGCATTGATGGCGCGGCCAAGGCTGATCATGATGGATGAGCCGTCCATGGGCCTTGCACCTCTGATCGTGAAGGATATTTTCTCGATCATCAGAAAGCTCCGGGACGAAGGCAACACCGTATTGCTCGTTGAGCAGAACGCAAAGGCAGCACTCGGCATTGCTGACAGGGGCTATGTGCTTGAGACAGGAAGGATCATTCTTGAGGAAAATGCTGAGGACCTGCTGTCGAACCGCGATGTGCAGAGGGCCTATCTCGGCAGGGATCTTGATACGGAAGTGAAGATATAGCAACGGAGGTTAATTATGTTCTGGGAACCCGAAAAAGAATGCATGGACCGTGAGGAACTGAGACAACTGCAGCTTGAGCAGCTTCAGGCCACCCTGTCGCGGGTATATATGAATGTACCCTTCTATCGGAAGAAGTTCGATGAGATGGCTGTTGACCCTGATGAATTCAGGTCACTTGACGATCTGAGAAAACTCCCGTTCACGACCAAAAATGACCTCCGTGACAATTATCCCTATGGCCTCTTCGCCGTACCTCTGCGGGAAGTGGTCAGGATCCATGCATCTTCAGGTACGACCGGCATGTCCACGGTTGTAGGCTATACAAAAAACGACATCAAGAACTGGTCGAACCTTGTTGCGCGGGTGCTCACTGCAGGCGGCGTCACAAAAGATGACGTTGTCCAGATAGCCTTCGGATACAGTCTCTTCACCGGCGGGTTCGGTCTGCACTACGGCGCAGAGCGGATCGGCGCGTCGGTCATCCCGATCTCAAGCGGCAACACAGCCCGGCAGATCAAGATCATGCAGGACTTCAAGACAACGGCGCTGGTCTGCACCCCCAGCTATGCCCTGCTGATCGCTGACACGATCCAGGAGATGGGGATCGATATCAACGCCCTTTCTCTCAAATACGGCCTCTTCGGCGCGGAGCCCTGGTCGGAAAAGATGCGGCAGGAGATCCAGGACAAGCTCAGGATCGTTGCAACGGACAACTACGGTCTGAGCGAAGTGATGGGTCCGGGCGTTGCCGGTGAATGCCTTGAACGCAACGGTCTGCACATTAACGAAGATCATTTCCTCGTGGAGATCATCAACCCCGAGACCCTTGAACCCGTTGCTCCCGGCGAGATCGGTGAACTGGTGATAACGACCCTCACCAAAGAGGCATTTCCGGTGATCAGGTTCAGGACGCGTGACCTCACCCGTCTCATGCCTGAGCCCTGCCCCTGCGGCAGAAAGACCGTGAAGATGCAGCGCGTCATGGGCAGGACCGATGATATGCTGATCATCCGGGGAGTGAATGTCTTCCCGTCACAGATCGAGAATGTATTGATGAGCGTTGAGGGGACAGAGCCCCATTACCAGATCGTGGTCGACCGCAAAGGCGCGCTTGATGAGGTGACGGTCATGGTCGAAGTATCAGAGTCGATCTTCTTTGACGAAATGAAGAAACAGCACGAACTCATCGAGACGATCAAAAGGCGTCTTGCCTCAGAGCTGAGCATATCGGTTCAGGTGAAACTCGTGGAGAAGAAGACCATAGAACGCACTGAAGGCAAGGCGAAACGGGTAATCGATAACAGAAAGCTATAGAACAGGCATTCAGCAATCAGCTTTCAGCTCTTAGAAAAAGAATTCTTGCTGCATGTATGTTTAAGCTGACTGCCGATGGCTGATAGCTGAACTGCCTGTTAGCACAAACGTCGAAAGTTCATCGTATCTCAATCAGCTTTTAGCAGAAACGCAGCGGGATAAGTTAAAATATGCAGATACTAACACTAACTAAGTGAGGATAAACCGATGAGTTTTCAATACGTTCATGAAATGCCAAGTGTAAAAGAGATCATGCAGACCATGCCCCTTTCTGCCGGGCTCAAGAAGCTCAAGAAGCAGCGGGACGAAGAGATCAGAGGCGTGTTTGAAGGCACTATCGATAAGCTGATCGTGATCATCGGGCCCTGCTCGGCTGACAATGCCGATTCAGTCTGCGAGTATGTCAACCGGCTTGCAAAAATGCAGGATGAGACCAAGGAGCGGCTGATCATAATCCCCCGCATCTATACCAATAAGCCGCGCACAACCGGAGAAGGATACAAGGGAATGGCGCACCAGCCCAAACCCTCGGAAGAACCGAATATGGTAAAAGGTCTTAAGGCGATCCGCAAGATGCATATCCGCGCGCTTGAGGAATCACATCTGCCGGCAGCTGACGAGATGCTCTATCCCGGCAACTACCCGTATCTCGAAGATATCCTGAGCTATGTTGCGGTGGGCGCCCGGTCAGTCGAAAACCAGCTCCACAGACTCACGATCAGCGGTCTTGATGTTCCTTCCGGAATGAAAAATCCGACGGGCGGCGATCTTGAAGTGATGCTTAACTCTGTGCAGGCAGCCCAGCTGCCGCACGTCTTCGTGTATAACGGATGGGAGGTACGGACTCCCGGCAATCCTCTTGCTCACTGCATTCTTCGCGGCGCCGTCGATGCGTACGGCACGAACATTCAGAACTATCATTACGAAGACCTCAGGAGGCTTGCAGAGACGTACAAGAAGCGCAACCTCGCAAATCCCGCGATCATTGTTGACACCAATCATGCGAACTCCAACAAGAAATTCCATGAACAGCCCCGGATCGCCAAAGAGGTCATGATGAGCCGTGAAAACTCAAAGACACTCAGACGCAAGATAAAGGGTTTTATGATCGAAAGCTATCTGGTGGAAGGGACGCAGAAGATAAGCGAAAACATCTACGGCAAATCGATCACCGACCCCTGTCTCGGATGGGAAGAGTCAGAGCGTCTGCTCAGGGACCTGGCAGATTACGCGTAGACTGGCCTCAAACCCCCGGCAGAAGCCTTTCTTCAACTTCTGCGAGGCTGAAACAGAACAGGATCAGAGCACTGCTGGCAGCAGGAATTTTACAAATGTTGCTTTTTTGTATATAGTAGTGACGTAACTTTAGGAGTTGAGGAAACCTCAGAGACTCTCAAAGCCTTTGAGGTTTTTTTATTGTATGAACACTAACAGGAGGATGTACTGTGGAAAAGAAGCTTTATGTCGGCAATATCTCATTTCAGGCAACAGAGGATGATCTGAGAGAACTCTTTGCAAAAAGCGGTGATGTAGAATCCGTTAAGATGATAACTGACCAGTTTACGGGCAAGCCCAAGGGATTTGGCTTTGTAGAAATGGCAACGGAAGAAGATGCAAAAAATGCAATAACAGCGCTGAATGGCACAACATTTATGGACAGGGCCATGACCGTGGCAGAAGCAAAACCTCAGCAGCCCAGAGAAAAGCGCAGCTTTGGCGGCGGTGGCGGCGGCAGAGGCGGTTTCGGTGGCGGCAAGGGCGGATTTGGCGGCAATAAAGGTTTCGGAAGAGATCGGGGATAGTCGGCCTTGGATATTAAAGTCACAGGAAATGATGTTGAAAAAGCGCTAAAATTACTGAAACGCCAGTTGCAGAAAGACGGGCTTTTCCGTGAGATCAAGCAGAGGAGCTTTTACGAAAAACCCTCTGAAAAAGACAAGCGGAAGCGCAGAGAAGCCCAGAAGAAACGGCTGAAGGCCCTGAAGGGCAGAAGGCCTGTCAAAAGGGCCGAATAGGTCTGTTTTGCTTCTGGCCCCAATGATCCTGGCTTTCGGACAAGGTCAGGTCAGGGGCTGAACTGTCACATCGGAAACTAAGGGATTTGTCAGGGCTGTGATACCTGCAGGCGTTGCAATGCGGGCGGTTACGTTCTGATGGTCTCTTCACGTATCTTCTCCTGCGGTTTTCTCAGAAACAGCGTAAGCACAATTGCACTGCCTGCCAATAATGCTGCCATGATGAAACTTGAAGAAAAGCTGCCGGTTCTTTCAGCCAATATTCCCGCAACAGAAGGTCCTGCGATCTGTCCGAAGCCGAAGATGAAGGTCACCAGGCCGAATGCAGCAGGAGCATTCCGCGCGCCCACATAATCACCGACAGCAGCTGCCATGATAGAAGGTATGGACCACGCAACAATGCCGAAGAAGAAGATCGAGAGATAAAGGAATGGTCCGGGCAGGCCTGATGCGACCAGCAGATAGGCCATGGTCTGGAGCGAAAAGACCATGATCAGCCCTGCCTTCCTGCCGAGCCTGTCCGAAAGCGTCCCGAATACCGGCCCGGAAAAAAGACTGAGAAATCCAACCCATGCCCAGAAATTGCCGGCGAGTGCCTCTGAAAATCCCCGTTCTTTCACCAGGGTCGTCACAATAAACGTTGCATAGATCACATACGTATAACCGAAAAGAAAATAGATGATACCGAGGTAATAGATCATCCATTCCCTGTAAACATTCACGGGCGGCCTCGGTGCAGTCTGCACAGAGGCCGAGTCATCGCTGCCGACCGGCAGAAGTCCCATTTCTTCAGGCCTGTTCCTGAGAAAGAGAACACCCAGGATCGCAATAACAGTGACCATGCAGCTCAGAATAAGCCAGCTCGTTCTCCATCCTTCACTGACTGTCACACTGTTAATGTATGGGATAAGCTTGCCTGAAAGCATGATCGCAAAGCCGCTGCCTATCACCACAAAGCCTGCCGCCTTTCCACGCTTTTTTGCCTTGAACCAGGCAGATACCAGTCCCATGACCGGCACATTTGTAGCGCCGCTGCCGATGCCGGTCAGCATATAGAGCAGCAGCACCTGGCCAAAGGTCCGGGCCTGGCTGACTAATGCCATGGATAGGCCGACCAGAAGCAGAGAAAAAAATATAAATCTGCGGGGTCCGATCCTGACCGCGAAATGACCGCTTACCAGCACGGAAATGAGATAGCCGAGAAAGTTGCCGGTGCTTATATACCCCATCTGGGAATAAGAGAGGTTCAGTGTAGCAGCCATGGAAGGCAGGAGCATGCCAAGAGCAAACCGTCCGAAACCAAGGCAGGCCATAATGCAGAGCATGCTCGTAAAGACAATGACCCAGCCGTAGTGGAAGGGAGGATTCTCTATTGAACGTTGCGTTTCCACAGGTCAGTAACTATAGCATAAGCGGGCAAACGTCATCCTTCTTATGCTGAAAGCTTTCCGGTAAATCTTATGCCGGCAGGCTGACGGTCGACTTCGAATAAAGCGTTTTGATGATATACTGTTAACACAGGTATCGCCCAGAAAACTCAAGGGACAAAAATACTGAAGGAGGAGGCAGAAGATGAAAGTATTGATCGTTTTCTATTCAATGTACGGGCACATTTATAGGATGGCTGAAGCTGTTGCTGCCGGAGCAAGGGAGGTTGAAGGGGCAGAGATCATTGTCCGCCGCGTTCCCGAGACCCTGAGCGAAGAGATCCTTGCCAAGATGGGGGCTATTGAGCCTCAGAAGGCATTTACGCATATCCCTGTCTGCACGGTTGACGAACTGCCTGAGGCTGATGCCATTATATTCGGCACACCTACCCGGTTTGGCAATATGTGCGGCCAGATGAAGCAGTTCCTTGATGCGACAGGCAAGCTCTGGATAAGCGGAAAGCTTGTCGGCAAGGTCGGCAGTGTCTTTGCCAGTTCAGCTACGCAGCACGGCGGTCAGGAGTCCACCATTCTTACCTTTCATGTACCTCTTCTGGCACATGGCTTTATCATCGTCGGCCTGCCCTACGCATTCCAGGGCCAGATGAGGAATGATGAGATAACCGGCTGCTCACCATACGGTTCATCTACGGTTGCCGGGACATCGGGTGAGCGGACACCGACTGAAAACGAACTTGCAGGCGCCCGCTATCAGGGTAAACACGTTGCATCGATAACAGCCAGACTCTGCCGCTGAATCTGGGAGAAGCATTCAATTATAAAATCCCTCCTACCCTCCCTTTGCTAAAGGGAGGTCAAACTGCCCCTCTTTGGCAAAGAGGGGTAAGGGGAGATTTTTTATGAATAACATATAATCAATGCACTTATTAGCAAGAAGATAACAGTCGTATATTATCTCGCTATCTGTTTCGCCCCCGGCCGGAGCTGACCTTTCTAAAGTCTATGAACCCCCGGTCAACATCCGTGCGTACAAGCTGAACCCGTATCTTGTCCCCCACGTCAACGCCCTTGAACCCTTCCATAAGCTTACCCTCTACCGGCGGATGGAAAATGCGCACCCACGTCCCCTTGTCAGCAGCGCCCGTAACAATGGCGTCGAACTTTTCACCGATCCTTGATTCCAGCAGAAGGGCCGCAGCAGACTTGCCGACCTGCCGCTCCACCTTATTGGCAGCATCCTCCTGCGCAGTGCAGTGCCGAGCAAGCGCCTCCAGCTCCTCCCTCAGATAGGGGATCTCTCCCCCTGACAAGGCCGCCTTCAGAAGCCTGTGGGTTATCAGATCAGGATAGCGCCGATTTGGGGCAGTTGAATGGGAATAATCCTTTACTGCCAGCCCAAAGTGACCCGGAGCTGTCTGTCCGGGAAATTCAGCAACGTATTCACCATTACCCATCAGCTTGATGATGGTGAGTGAAAGGTCCGGGAACCTCAGAGGATCAGCAGCCTTTGCCTTTACCAGAAATTGCTCAAGCGCCTTTGAGTCAGGTCTCTGAGGGAGCGTATAATCGTGCTCCGCAGCCACCTCAATGATCCGCTCCCACCTTTTCGGGATACGGACAACACGTCTCAGGGACGGAAACTTTTTAGAGCCAAGATACCGCGCTGTCACACCGTTTGCCGCCACCATGAAGTCTTCGATTATGTCCATGGCACGGTTTCGTCTGCGCTCCTCAAGATCACGTATCTCATCATTGTCAAACAGCGCCCTGGTCTGAATGGTCTCGAAATCCAATGCGCCATGTTCATGCCTGTACGCCTTCATCTTCTGCGCTGCCCTATCCTGCAACAGAAGATTCTCTGCAAGACCATCAACCACATCAGTGGCCTCGGGCAGAGGCCCCTCTCCCTCCAGCCATGCAGCAACACTGTTGTACGCCAGTTTTGCCTTGTTCATGACCGTTGCACGGTAGATGTCGGATGACACGAGTGTCCCGTCACGTGAAAGTATGATCTCTATCACGATCGCAAGACGGTCCTCATGAAAATTCAGGGAAGAAAGATCCGTAGAAAGCTTTTCAGGGAGCATCGGAAATATCTCGGCATCAGTGTACACAGAGGTGGTGTTATGCTTTGCATGCGCATCAATGGCAGAGCCGAGCCTGACGATGGCATCAACATCAGCAACCGCGATCAGAAGTTTGGTGCCGTCATCCGGCAACCTTACCGCAACCGTAAGCTGGTCAAGGTCACGCGAGTCGTCATTGTCAATCGAGCACCAGAGAAGGTCTCTGAGGTCGCGGACCTGCTCATTGTCAGCAGTGGCAGGTGCGGTGATCGCAGCAAGTTGTTCCTCCGCTTCTTTCGAGAACTCAGGAAGAAGCCCCCGCTCAAGCATCACCCTGTGGGCGATCCTCTTCAGAATAACGCGGTGTTGTCTGTCTGTATGTTCCATCTGTTTTCCTTTTTCATGATGTCTGCTCATTATTTTTCACCGCAGGCCCTTCCCCTGAGGTGAAAGAAAAACCTGAGGGTCTTCTTCACTTTTTCTGAAAATATCTTGCCCGAAAAGTAATTGCCAACAACTCGCTTGTTGATCTCAGCCAGGGTCGGATACGGATGCACTGCGCCTGCAAGCGTCGACAGCTTCACCCCTCCGTTCAGGGCAGCAACCCATTCGCTGATCAGCTCTCCTGCGTGGAGTCCTAGGATCTGCACACCGAGCGGCTTCTCCTTTGCATCAAGGACCAGCTTGATCCTGCCGAGCCCTTCGCCTTCAGCAAGACCCCTGTCATTCATTTTGAACTCCTCTATCCATACAGCGGGCTGAAGGCCCGCGCCTTCTGCTGCTGTTTCGTTCATACCGATATTCGCAAGCTCGGGATCGGTGTATGTGCACCAGGGGAAGAAGGTGTAATCTGCCTTGCGCGGCAGATGAAGGACCGCGTTTGTCAGCACCACGCCGCCTTCATACCCTGCAGCATGCGTAAACTGATATGCGCCGGTCACATCGCCTGCTCCGAAGATATGCTTCTGCGTTGTCCTGAGCCTGCTGTCGAGCTTGAGTCCCTTACCGTCAAACTCAACTCCGGCATTCTCAAGTCCAAGGCCTTTCAGATTCGGCTCTCTTCCCATAGCGACAAGGATTTCATCAGCCACAATAGTTTCCTGCCTGCTGTCTTTGCCGCGCATGAGCACTTCGCGTCCGGTCTCTGAATTTCGCACTGAGATAACCGACCTGTCGAGATAGAACTTCACTCCTTCCACAGCAAGGTTCTGCATCACGGCATCAGCCATGTCCCGGTCTTCTCTGCTCAGTATCTGACCGCTTCTCTGTATCACCGAGACCGTGGTGCCAAGCCTGCAGAAGGCCTGTGCCATCTCGATAGCAATAGGACCGCCTCCAAGGATGATCAGCGACGTCGGCAGAGAGTCGAGATAAAAGATATCCCTGTTCGTCAAATATGGCGTCCTGTCCAGCCCTTCTATCTTCGGTAAATCAGGAGACGATCCTGTTGCGATCACCCAGTTCTTTGCCGAATAGCTTCTTTCCCCTATCCTGACCATATGTTCATCCAGAAATTCAGTGTCGCCGAACTCAACCTTTGCGCCAAGGCTGCAGAACCGCTCAACTGAATCGTGCGCCTGGATCTGACTGATCACAGATCTTATCCTGGACGACACGTCGCGGAAATCAACGGGGGTTACCTCAGACCGGGGAAGGCCAAATTTCTGCGCATTTTTCATCAGGTGATAAACATGCGCTGTCTTGATCAATGTCTTTGACGGCACGCATCCGTAATGCAGACAGTCCCCGCCCAGCACCTTTTCCTTTTCAACAAGCAGCGCCTTAGCGCCGAACTGCGCTGCGCCGGCAGCCACGGTCAAGCCGGCAGACCCGCCGCCAAGAATGCCGATGTCATAGTCGTATGTTGTCATGCAGCCTCCCTTCCTCATTCAACTTAGAGTGAAGTATATCAAATACGACTACTATTCTCGATTTTACTTATTAATTAACTTTATCGGAGCATTCACTATTCTTATCACTGCCGTCAAAATGATTCTTTACAATCAATTCATAACGTGATATGTATTAATAAGTTGGATAACGCGGAGGGGACTAGTCATGGGTACCGGTATGTTTACTGGAAATGTCAGTGAAAATCAGCCCGAAGATGCGCTTGCGGAAATACTGAATTACGTAAAGAAATTTCGCGGGATCGATTTTTCTGCGTACCGAAGCAACACCATAGGCCGCAGGCTTATGGGCCGACTGCAGTCGACCGGCATGCCTGATTACGGATCATACGCAGGTCTTCTCAGGGACGATCCAAAAGAGATAGAAAAACTCGTCGAGGCATTTACGATCAAGGTCAGCCACTTCTTCAGAAATCCCTTCACCTTTGAGGTGCTCCGTGACCCTATTTTGCCGGAGCTGCTCGAATCAACAAAAGGAGAATTGAGAATATGGTCTGCAGGCTGCGCAAACGGTGAAGAAGCCTATTCTCTTGCAATCCTTCTCAGAGAGATCCTCGAAAAGGACTTCCCATCAGCGAATATTCTGATCCTGGCAACCGATATCGACCGTAATGCTCTTGCAGAGGCGGAAAAGGCACTCTACAGGAATGAATCACTCTTTGAGGTAAGAAAAGGATATCTCGACAAATATTTCACCCGGTTCAATGACAATCTCTACCGGGTGAATGATGAGGTGAAATCAATGGTGACTTTTGCTGTTCACGACGTAACAACAGGCAGCCCGCCCAAAGAAGGGATATTTTCGGATTATAACGTCATTTTCTGCAGAAATGTCCTCATTTACTTTAACCTCGGGCTACAGGAGAAGGTTATCACTTCATTTTCCGGGATGCAGCATAGAGGATATCTGGTGCTCGGCGAGGCAGAGTCTCTTCCTGCGCGGCTTGCTGGATCCTATAACGAAATCCTGCCACGCACGAAGATATTCAGAAAGGCAGGAGGCTGAGTTGAAGGACTGGCTTCTGCAGAAAAGATGGCGGATCATCCTTGCAGGGATCATGATCGTGGCAATTCCGCTCCTCGGTCTTTCGGCCCTGATCAGGATCCAGACGACAGTTGCGCTTGAAGAGAGACTTGATAAAGAGACCCAGTGGCTCTCAACTACGGCGGGGCGTCATCTTGAAACGTCATTAAAAGGCAAAATCGCCATCGGCAGGCTCTTTATCACACGGCCGCTTCTTCTGGATGCCATTAAGAGCAACGACAGGGCAGAGATGACAAAACACCTCAAGATACTTATAAACACAGCCCCGGAACTGGACCGCGTATTCATTACAACGGAAAAGGGGCTGCAGACAGCCAACTTTCCGGAAACACCTGCGACCCTCGGCGTAGATTTTTCAGATCGCGACTGGTACAAGGGGGTTTCAAGGGACTGGTCTCCCTACATCTCCGAGTTTTACGTCAGGGCTGCCGAGCCGAAAAGATATCTCTTTGCCATAGCCGTGCCTGTCCGCATCGACGGAATAGTCAGGGCAATACTCGTCATGCAGCCGAAACCTGATTACATCAAAAATATCCTCACGAGCGTTGAGATCGGCAGGGGCAGGATATATGCGGTCGACAGACAGGGCCAACTCATTTATCACCCTGACTACATCCTGGACAGGATCATAGACTTTTCGACGCTCCCCGCGGTCCGCAGAGTAATGGAGGGCCAGAGCGGCGTTTTAGATCCTGTTGCGCAGGCAGGCGGAGAAAGATTCATTTCCGCATACAGCCCGGTGAAGGAATGGGGTTGGGGCATTATCGTCGAAAAGCCCGAGGAAGTGATCCTCGAACCTATACGAAGGATAACATTCTGGATTGCTGCTTTCACCGCTCTTATGCTCATGTTAGGCGGCTATTTTGCCTATCGCGGTGCAATGCTTCTGATCGAAACCCAGGGCCTCACGGCAAAACTCCGGGAGGATGAACTGGTCGAAAAGACATATAACGAGATCCTGACCCTCCTGAACAATCCATGGCCAAGCCTCATAGAGATGTGCAATGCATCGCTGACTCGATTAATCGAACAGTCCTGTGCAGAGACAGGTCTTCTCTATTCCTTCGATGATTCAGGCATCTTTCCCTGCTCTGCCGTTGGAGTCCAACTGCCTGATGCGGCAGATAGTCTCGCTCTTGAGTGTCTGCGGCAGAAGAGATCGCTAAGAATACGGGAAATACCGCCGGATACGCATATGATGATGGACACCGGCATCGGAAATCTCAGACCCAGGGATATCATAGCTATCCCGCTCTTTCACAAGGACGCTGCGGTCGGGGCGCTTGAACTCGCCTGCATTCACGGGTTCCCTGATCGGGACATCCGGATGCTCGAACATATCGCGCCGCAGATAGCAATCGGCATCAATACGATCAGGAGCCAGATAGCGCTGAAAAATCTTTCTGATGAGCTCTCCTGCTCCAATGAAGAATTTCAGGCCATGAACGAAGAGCTTCAGGCCATGAACAAAGAGCTCCAGAACCAGCAGAAAGAGATCGCAGAGACAAATGCACGACTGGTGGACGTCTCAAAGGCCAAATCCGACTTTCTCGCAAACATGTCGCACGAACTGAGAACACCCCTGAACGCAATCCTCGGCTTTTCCGAGGTGCTGCAGGACGGTCTTTTCGGAAATCTGAGCGAAAAACAGAACGAATACGTCGGGGACATTTACAGCAGCGGCAAGCATCTCCTTGAACTGATAAATGACATCCTTGACCTTGCAAAGATCGAATCAGGAAAGATGGAGCTTGAGCCGCTGAAATTTAGCCTGAAGGATACCCTTGCCTCATCTCTCAACATGTTCAGGGAAAAAGCCCTGAAACACGGCATCAAACTGAATTTCGAAATAACACCTGATGCAGACAGAGAGATCGAGGCTGACCAGCGCAAGGTAAAGCAGATCATGTTCAACCTCCTGTCCAACGCAGTCAAGTTCACGCCGGATGGGGGCTCCGTGCGCGTAAGCGCACGAAAATGGGTTAGGGATCTGGGATTAGGCGTAAGTGAAGAAGGACCGATCCCCGACCCCCAACAATCAGCCCCTGACAGGGATTTCATCGAAATCTCTGTCACAGACACCGGCATCGGCATAAAGCCTGAGGACATGCCCAAGCTCTTCAAGGAGTTCTCGCAGCTTGAATCTCCGTATGACAAGAAATATGAGGGAGCAGGTCTCGGCCTTGCACTTACCAGGAGGCTTGTGGAACTTCACAGAGGGACGATAAGAGTCGAGAGCGAATTCGGAAAAGGCAGCACCTTCTCCTTCAGCCTTCCGGTCAGCGCACGTGCTGTTTCAGCGGAAAGCTGCGACCATACACCAGAAAAACGGAGGGTCAGTCAGGGAGAAAAGCGTGCCCTTGTCATCGATGATGATGACCGTGCAGTCAGTCTGATAGAAGAACCTCTCGCTGCAGGCGGCTATAGCGTGATCAGGGCTTCTGACGGCAGAGCAGGACTTGAGGCTGCGCAAAAGGAAAGGCCTGCGTTCATTGTGCTTGATCTCATTATGCCGGTGATGGACGGCTTTGAGGTGGCTGAAGCACTTGCTTCGGATGATCGGACATCTGGAATTCCGGTCATTGTGCTGACCGCAAGGGAACTGACTGCTGCTGAGCGGAAGAGGCTTGAGGGAAAGGTGGATGCCATAGTGATAAAAGGCGAACTGAACAGAGAAGGCTTTATGAGCCTTGTCAGAAAAACGATCACAGGATAGAGGCAATGCCGCAGAAGATACTTATCGTTGATGACAATGACGCAAACCGCATCCTGTTCAGGGATGTTCTGAGATATAACGGGTTCGAGACCACTGAGGCGGAAAACGGGGAAGTGGGAATACAGCAGGCCCTGCAGCAGAAGCCTGATCTCATTCTTCTTGATATTCAGATGCCGGTGATGGACGGGTATGAGACCCTGAAGGTGCTGAGGGAGATGGCTGAGACAAGATCCGTAACGATAGTCGCACTGACGTCCTTTGCCATGTCCGGGGACAAAAAAGGCATCGTGGCGGCCGGATTCGACGGATACATAACAAAACCGATAAGCACCAGGGAACTGCCTGTAGTTATAAGGAAATACCTGTCAGAAGAAGACCGTGCAGGAGGAAATGACAATGCGATTGAGGAGGATTGAGCCATGCCTGCCAGGGTCCTTGTAGTTGAGGATAATGAAAAAAATCGGAGACTTCTGAGGGACGTCCTTCAGTTCCATGGATTTGAAGTGATCGAGGCCGTAAACGGAGAAGAGGGGATCACTATGGCACGCACGGAAAAGCCCGACATCATCCTCATGGATATGCAGATGCCGGTCATGGACGGTTTCACCGCGATCAGGACGCTGAAGAACGATCCTGATCTCAGGCAGATCAAGATCGTCTCAGTCACCTCGTTTGCCATGGCCGGAGACAGGGAGAAGATCCTGGCCGCAGGCGCTGACGGGTATGTTGCAAAGCCGATAGATACGAGAGAACTGCCGGCAATGCTGAAAGAGCTCTCTGCGGGCTTGCAGAAACCAATGGAAGGTTAATGCAATGCCCCTTATTCAGCCTTAAACAGAGGAAAGCGATGAGACGCCAGACTAAGGCTTTTTTTTCTGCTTTATCCGAAGAGCTTACTGTCCCTAAGGCAGTCTCCTTTTTTTTCATGGTACTGCTGGTCGCCAATCTGAGCGCTCTTGTTGACACGGTACTGCATCCGGATATCCCCTATTTTGATGAGGAACATCTGATCATCGGCGGAGCATATGCCCTGTTCCTCTCGGTCATGTTCCTGGTTTTAGTCGTCTATGTTACAAAGCTCAAAATGGCAGCAAAAACTCTCAGGGAGAGTGAGGAGAAATTCAAGGTTCTTGCTGAGAAATCGCCGAACATGATCTTTATCAACAAAAGAGGGCAGGTCGTATACACCAATGAGAAATGTTCGGAGCTCATGGGATATACAAAAGACGAATTTCTCTCTCCTGGTTTCGACTTTCTTACACTTATTGCTCCCGAATCCCTGGAATTGATAAAAAATGCATTCAGTCAACAGATGAAAGGCGAGGATGTACAGCCTTTCGAGTATGGTCTGCTGACAAGAGAAGGCAAGAGAATTAACGCGATTGTTACTTCAAAAGTGTTCGAATATGAGGGCGAGACATCTGTTATCGGGATCGTGACCGACATTACCGAGCGAATAAAATTCGAAAATGCGCTAAAAGAAAGTGAAGAAAAGTTCCGTAACATCTTTGACCAGGCCAGAGACATTATTTTCACTGTTGGCCAGGATACGCTCTACACCTCCCTGAACGCAGCGTTCGAAAAGATCACGGGTTGGTCAAGAGATGAGTGGCTCGGCAAGTCCTTTGCGCCTATCCTTCACCCCGAAGACCTGTCAAAGGCGGTCAGCATTATGCAAAGACTGCTGCAGGGAGAGACAGTTGAAATGTTCGAGCTGCGTGTCCGCAAAAAATCGGGCGACTTTTTCATCGGCGAATTTACCGTTGCCCCGGTCAAACAGGGCGAGACCGTAATAGCACTCGGCCATGTCCGTGACATTTCTGAACGCAAATTGGATGAAGAAAAGATCCGCATACTGACCGGGAACCTCGAGTTGAAGGTCCAGGAAAGGACAAGGCAGTTGATCGAGGCCCAGGATGAACTGGTACGCAGGGAGAAGCTGGCCATCCTCGGGCAACTCTCAGGGAGCGTCGGACATGAACTGCGTAATCCGCTCGGCGTGATAAGCAATGCCGTCTATTTTCTGCAGACCGTGATGCCGGATGCCGAGGAGAGGGTCAAGGAATACCTCGGCATTATCAAGAGCGAGGTCAGCGCCGCAGAGCGGATAATCACTGACCTCCTCGATTTCACGAGGACAAAGACGCCCCAGTTCGAGTCTGTCCAGGTCAGCGAATTGATAAACCGGGGTCTGGCAAAATGCATATTCCCGGAAAATATTGCCCTTCAGCTTGACCTGTCGGAGACGCTCCCCATGGTAAAGGTCGATCCGCTGCATATGGAGCAGATTATGCAAAACCTGGTCACCAATGCAATTCAGGCAATGTCTGATGGGGGCGAGCTGAGGATAAGCGCAAAGAAGTGGATTGGAGGTTTGGGATCAGGAGTTAGAGAAAAAGAGCCGATCCCCAGTCCCCAATCTTCACTCCCTGACGGAAATTTCATCGAAATTTCCGTAGCCGACACCGGCGGGGGAATAGCTCCCGAAATCATGTCAAGACTCTTCCAGCCTCTGTTTTCCACAAAGGCGCGCGGGATCGGGCTCGGACTGATCGTCTCGAAAAATCTTGCAGAGGCAAACGGCGGAAGGATCGAAGTAGAAAGCCGCTTGGGCAAGGGAACAACATTTACCCTGATACTGCCGGCTGCCGGAAACAGGCAATAGAGGGAAACAGGGTGGGCGACAAAACAAAGGTCATTGGCGTGGTTTAAGGAGAAATTATGAAATGCCGGACCGTTGCAGACAAGCTCTTGTTGATCGTTCTTTCGATTTTGGCTGTTGCAGTATTCCCTGTGCTACCCGGAAGAGGGCGTCTCTCTGCCGCGCATCCCGAGACGATCAAGATAGGAGGAACCGGTGGGGCGATCGGCAGCATGAAGGAACTCGCCCTGGCCTACCAGAAGAGACATCCGGGCACTGTCATCAGGATTATCCCTCATATGGGAACCAGAGGCGGGATAAAGGCGGTGCTTGATGGGGCACTCGATATAGGACTTGCCGGCAGAAAACTCTCGTCGCAGGAACTGCAACAGGATCTTCTGGAATACGAATATGCGTGGAGTCCATTTGTATTCGTGACTGCAGGGTCGGGGAAGAGAATAGACCTCACAACTGATACGGTCGCAAAGATCTACCGGGGCGAGATCGGGAAGTGGCCTGACGGGACCCCCGTCAGACTTTTATTGCGGCCGCAGGGCGATATTGATACGATCATGCTGAAGGCCATGTCACAGGAGGTCAGGGATGCGGTGATCGTGGCAGAGTCCCGTAAGGGGCTAATGATTGCTATGGACGACATGCAGAACTGCGACATGCTCGAAAAGATCAAAGGCGCTTTCGGCACATCTACGCTGACCCAGATTATTGCTGAAAAAAGGTCGATCACCGCACTTCCCTTCAACGGGGTCACACCCGATATCGCGGCCATGGTCGCAGGCAGGTATCCCTACTACAAGCCGTTTCACCTGTTCATTGGTCCCAAATCCTCGCCGCTTTCACAGGCATTCATCGAATTTGTGAAGTCGCCCGAGGGGAAGCGGATTCTGACCCAAACCGGAAACCATGTTCCTGGGGCAAAATAATGGCCGCGATCCAAAAGCTGACAAAACTCTCGACCCTTCTTGCCTTCCTGCTGGCCGTGCTGATTTCGATCGGACTTCCAACTGGCTATTACCTTCTCGGGTATCAGAACCAGAGAGCGGTCATTCAGACAGAGGCGTATATGAACTCGATCTTCCTGTCCGAGGCGATCAGCGAGAGCCCTGAATATTGGCGATATGAGGAACACAGGATCTCTGAAGTCCTCTCATATCACACCACGAGGCTCTTTGACCAAATGCGCAGCGTTGTTGACACCGACAACGCGGTCATCGCACGGAGTGGAGAGACTATTGCTCCGCCTCTTCTCACGGTTTCGCACGACCTGTACGACTCCGGGCGAGTAGTCGGCCGGATAGAGATAACCACTTCACTTCGTCCACTTCTGACAAAGACACTTTTTGCGGCTGTTCCCGGTCTTTTCTTCGGCATGCTTGTTTTTGCCACACTGAAGTATTTTCCGCTCCGCGCCCTGTCAACAGCGCTGCGGGCTATCTATGAGGAGAAGGAAAAGGCACAGGCGATCCTGAACAACGTTCCGGATATGGCCTGGCTGAAGGACAGAGAGGGCCGGTATATCTCGGCCAACGGTCCGTTCTGCAGAATCTGCGGTGTGGATCCGAACAAGCTGCCGGGCAAGACTGACCTCGATCTCTGGCCGCGCGCCCTTGCCGACAAATACCGCCTCGACGACAGGGAGGTGATGGAGACCGGAAGATCTAAACAGATAGAGGAACAGATCATCGACACTGGAGGCAGAACGACCTGGATATCAACGATAAAAACACCTATCTTCAGTGAAGGTGGCGAAGTTATCGGCACGACCGGCATAGCACGGGACTTTACTGAGCGCAGGCAGATCGAAAAGGAGTTGAGAGCGAGCGAAGAGAAGTACAGAAGCGTTGTCGATAACGTCGGGATCGGGATAGCGCTCATCAGTCCGAATATGGAGATCCTCTCCTTGAACAAGCAGATGCAGGACTGGTTCCCAGCTCTCGATGCATCCCACAGACCGATCTGCTTCCAATCATTCAACAGCCCCCCGAGGTCGGGGATATGCTCGTACTGTCCGACAGCCATTACCCTGAAGGATGGACTGGTACACGAGTCCATTACCGAAACACCAACGCAAGGTGGAGTGATAAATTTCAGGGTGGTCTCCTCACCCCTCAAAGACAGTGAGGGGAATGTGACCGCCGCGATCGAGCTGGTGGAAGATATCACGGCGCGTAAACGTGCTGAAGCAGAGATCAAGAGGCTGAATGATGAACTTGAACTCAAGGTTCAGGAAAAAACACGGCAGCTTCTGGATGCCCAGGAAGAACTGGTGCGAAATGAGAAGCTTTCTATTCTCGGCCAACTCGCCGGAAGCGTGGGCCACGAACTGCGCAACCCTCTTGGCGTTATGAATAATGCCATATATTTTCTGAAGACCGTATTGCCGCAGGCTGATGAAACGGTGCGTGAATATCTGAACATGATAAAAAACGAAATAGACAACGCCGAGCGCATCATCACGGACCTGCTGGATTTTTCACGCACTAAGACACCCCAGATCAGATCCATAACTGTCTATGAACTGCTCAGCACCAGCATGGGAAGATGTACTGTTCCTGAAAATGTGAAGATCGAGACGGACATCCCTGACAGACTGCCGCTGCTCAAGGTTGATCCTTTTCAGATAACGCAGGTATTTCAGAATCTGATAACGAATGCCTGCCAGGCCATGCCAAAAGGGGGCATACTGCGGATCAGTGCGAAGAATGTCGTTAGGGATCTCGGAACAGGGATTAGTGAAAAAGGACAGACCCCGAACGCCCTGACCACGGCCCCTGAGAGAACTTTCATTGAAATTACCGCAGCTGACACAGGAGAGGGAATATCTCCTGAAAACATGAACAGGATCTTTCAGCCGCTCTTTACGACAAAGGCAAAGGGTATAGGTCTTGGTCTCATAGTTTCCAAGAGACTCACAGAGGTCAATGGCGGAACTATAGGGGTAGATAGCAGGCCGGGCAAGGGGACAACATTTACCGTGATGCTGCCTGCTGAAGGCAAAGAAAAATAGTAAGAGGCCAAAAGGGGACAAAAAATGGGGAACAGAACAAAAGTGCTGGTGGTGGATGACGACCAGAGGATGGTCAGGACGATCTGTGATATCCTGAAGGTGAAAGGCCACGAAGCGTTAGCGGCATATTCAGGAGAGGAGGCGGTTGAAAAAGTGAGGTCCGATAATCCTGACTGTGTGCTGATGGACATGAAGATGCCCGGCCTGAACGGGACCGAGACGCTCAGCGCGATCAAGGCCCTTTCCCCCGGCCTGCCGGTTGTCTTGATGAGCGCCTATGCCTCAGAGGAGCAGATCGCCTGTGCCAGACAGCAGGGGGCATATGCGGTGCTCGCAAAACCGATAGACATGGGCGCCATCATCTCTTTTCTCTCCCTGCTCAGAAAAGAAGACAGCGTTCTGATCGTCGATGATGATCCGGGCTTCTGCAAAACTCTTGGAGACGTACTTACGTCGCGGGGATATCGTGTTGAGACAGAAGGCGACCCCAACAAGGTTCTGGGGCATATGGAGCAGGACTACAAGCTGGTTGTTCTTCTCGATCTCAAACTCGGAAACAGTGACGGGCTTGATGTCCTCAAATCCATACGGACCAAATATCCCACAAAACCGGTCGTGCTGGTGACCGGATATAAAGAAGATGTCGGGAGCTCTATAGAAAAAGGAATGAAGATAGGTGCATACACCTGTCTGTACAAACCGTTTGCAGCGGATGTGCTGATCGAATCCATTGAAGAAATAAGCATAATGAAACGCTCTGCTGTCCTTGAGCAGATATATTAGCAGAGGAGGACCGGGGTCATGACAACGGACAAGTTCAGTATACTGATCATTGACGATGACACTAATCTGAGAAGAACTCTCGCAGACATCCTCTCGGTAAAAGGATATCAGACCCTTGCGGCCAAGGACGGGTCTGAGGGACTTGCGCTGCTCGGCCTGCATACAGTTCATCTGGCCCTTGTTGACCTTCGTCTGCCTGACATGTCCGGGCTTGAAATACTGAAGATCATCAGGGCTGATCATCCACATACCGAGGTGATCATCCTGACCGGAAATGCAACCCTTGATTCAGCTATCGAGGCAACGAATAAGGGGGCCTTTTCCTATCTGCAGAAGCCGTATGACATTGACCAGTTGATGCTGCATATAAAACGCTCGATCGAAAAACAGCAGGCCGAAGAAAAGATCAGACAGTATCAGGGTCATCTGGAAGAGCTTGTGCGTGAAAGGACCTGTGAACTCGAGACTGCCATGGAGGCTGCCGAGGCAGGGAACCGCGCAAAGACAGAATTCATAGCAAATATGAGCCACGAGATAAGGACGCCGCTCAATGCCATCATAGGTTTTTCCGAGGTCCTCAGGGACGGTATCCTGGGATTGCTCAATAAAGAACAGACCGAATATATGAACGACATTGTCAGGAACGGCAGACACCTCCTCGAACTTATCCTGAACGTCCTCGCGGTTGCCGAAGCAGAATCAGACAGAATGAAGCTCAGATCGGACAAAATAAGACTGAAGGATATCTTCGTCTCAGCCCTGTCTCTGGTAAGAGATGAGGCCATGCGAAAGGATATTCTGACGGATTACAAAATATCGGCCGAGGCAGATATAGACATAGAGGCAGACGGTTCCCGGCTTCAGCAGGTCATGGTCAGTCTGCTCGATAACGCCGTAAAATTCACGCCAGCGGGCGGCTCGGTGAAGGTAACTGCACGGAGAATGCCTGGGGATTGGAGATCGGAGACCGGCAGAGATGATACGGATATTAAGACCAGAATCGCAAACCCTGACACTGATCTCATCGAGATCAGTGTCGCTGACACCGGCATCGGTATTAAACCGGAGGATATACTAAAGCTTTTCAGGCCGTTCCAGCAGCTCGAAGCGCCCTACACCAAGAGATACAGGGGAACCGGTCTCGGACTGCTCCTGGCAAAGAAATTAATCGAACTGCATGGCGGCAAGATACGGGTCGAGAGCGAGTTCGGCAAAGGCAGCACCTTCACCTTTGTGATACCGGTGAAACAGACATGCGATAACAGAGCAAGAACCGTCATTGAGGACAAAAAATAAGGAGTCTGTCTCAACCAGACATCAGGTCATTTCCCGTGCATCAAGCCCTGTATCTCTTCGCCCTGTAATAGCCAAGAATCTTTTTCATCGCCAATGGGAACACCCCAAGCAGCACAAATGAGATGATCAGCCCGGGCGAGAGAATGCCTTTGAGCGAATCGATCCTGCCGAGTTCCTTTCCGGCATTCACGTAGACCAGTGTGCCCGGCAGCATACCCAGCTGCGATACCCAGTAGAAGGTCTTGAGAGGCATCTTCGTCAGCCCCATCAGAAGGTTGATCATAAAGAACGGGAAGACCGGTATCAGGCGGAGGGTAAAAAGATAAAAAGAGCCGTCCTCTGCTATCCCCCTGTCTACAACAGAGAGCCTGTCGCCGAACTTCTTCTGGACCCAGTCCCTGAGGATATAACGCGATACAAAGCAGGCGAGCGTTGCGCCGATGCTGCTTGCAAAGGATATGATGACCGTACCTGTCCAGAGGCCGAAGAGCGCTCCGCCTGCAAGGGTCATAACGGTTGCGCCGGGAAGAGAAAGGGCAGTAACGACAATATACACCGCCATATAGACCGCAATGACCACAGGACCGTGATCTGCATAGAGTGCAATTAAGCGCTGTTGGGATGCCTTGACTGAGGCCAGGCTCAGGAGATCACCGAGAACATAGATCCTGAGTACCATTGCGACGGCAATGATCATTGCAGCGAGAGTTACTTTTCTTATCGCTTCGCGGCTCATATCACATGCCCTATACCATGACATGCTCTCCCTGTCATCTGAACACCTCAATATAGTCGACGAACGATTCAGAGCTTTCACCCGTGTTGTCCGAGTCGTTCATGATCGCGATACTTGCAAGAGCTGGCGGCTTTGTGCCGAACGCCTTTTGATAGTCGTCAAGGATATCGATCTCCTCTTCGAGCCACCGGCCGGCCTTTTCCGGCCCTGCCTCAAGAAGAATCATCTTCGCCTCATCAGCATACGCGTTGGTGATAATGCGTTCCGCATGCTTCCTGTTCGCCCAGATATAGTTCAGGCTGCTGTGAGGCGGATATTCGCCATAGATCCGTTTGGCAAGGCCGTATTTTATCATCTGGCCAAAAGCAGCTGCATCCGGATCATACTTGAAGATGATATAGATACGAATGGGATAGTCGTCTCCGGACTTCGACCGTTCATCCCCTTTTGCATAAATATTGCTGACCTTCCAGCGCCACCGTACCTTTGGGTAATCATATACGCTGAACTCCTTCTTGTAGATGATCCCTGATGCCGAGGCATTGCTCTCAGCCTTGAGAAGGCTGTCAGGGCCATCCTTGACAATGGTATATCTGGAGTGCTGCTTTATCTTAGGGAAAAAAAGCGGCCTCCAGTTTTCGAGATCGTTGAAATCTTCCCGCAGAAAAACCGATCGTGTTTCGGCTGATGCGGCAGCAATGCAAAGAACAGACAGAAGAAAAAGAACAACGGCACATGAGAGCAGTCTTTTCATATCGTTATCCTGATGATTCCGCAGGCCAACTGCCTGCTACCGGATCGAGCCGGTTCACGTGAACCCCTGACCCGCAGTGCAGGCGAAACAGTGATCGCCGACCGCAATGGTTCGCCCGGACAGCGCATCAAGGTCAAAAGTGCGTATATGCTGCGGGCAGCCTTCATCAGGCGGAATATCAAGGACCTGGTTAAAATCGCAGTCATAGATTCTGCCGTCCCACCCCACGCTGACCATGGACCGGCACATGAGGCCAGGCAGCGCATCAGCATTAAAGGAGCATTTAAGGAGTTCATGATACTGCTCCTCTTTTCCTGCCTGTTCAAGGACCTTCGAGAACCTGCCGATAGCCATATTTGCAAAGGTAAAGAGACGGTCAAAGGAGATGCCGTGGACCTCCAGGAGAACCTTTTTATAATCTCTTTCGAGCAGTGCCTGCGAAGAGGGAAGAAAAGCCCCTCCCGGGTTGTACACCAGATTGAGCAGTCGGTGTGCATTGCCTGTTCCATACCCGATCGCATTCAGCCGCTTCAGGGCATGGATGCTCTTTGCAAACGCACCCTTCCCCCTCATGCTGTCCACATTACCTTCCGTGTAGCAGGGCAGGGAGCCTGTTATCTCAAGATCATGACTGCTGAACAGTTCATAGAGATATTCGTATCGGGGATCAGCGAGCACGGTAAAATTGCTGCGGACAATAACATGGCTGCCTAATCTCCTGCCCTCCTCGACCAAAAAAACAAAGTTCGGGTTCAGCTCCGGCGCACCACCCGTAATGTCGAGTGCACTGATCTTATTGTCCCTCAATACAGAGAGCACCATTTCAGCGGTTTCTCTCTTCATCGACTCTGTACGCAGAGATCCGGCCTCGACATGGCAGTGGAAGCAGGACATGTTGCAGACATAACCGAGATTGACCTGAAGCGTTGATACGGAAACCGCCTTGAGCGGTCCAGACTGGAGGGCACTGACCTTGTCCTGAAATCTCATGCCTTCATTTTACCAGCTTCCGGGTCATGTTGGATATGATTATCACGTTGTATTCGTAAGCATTCAGGTATGAGGGGACAGATTCAATATCCCCTCCTTACCAAGGAGGGGCATGGGGAGGTTTTGGTTCATTTTCCAATACCCCACCCGACCTCCCCTTGGAAAGGGGAGGAGATTTACCCCTTACAACTGAGTGGTTACTTTTATTCAGGCACGACACAAAAATAGTTAAGGCAGGCTCCTGCATTTCTGATACAATTTTATCAGCATCAGCAAACGGAGGAACTATGCAGATCGGCATGATCGGTTTGGGACGTATGGGAATGAATATGGCGGTCCGCCTGCTTCGCGGCAGGCACGCAGTAACAGCCTTCAACAGAACGCCGGATAGGACCAGGGAAATCGCAAAAAAAGGAGCAAAGGCGGCCTTCACTCCTGAGGAACTCGTCTCCCTGCTTCGACCTCCCCGTTTTCTCTGGATCATGCTGCCTGCAGGAAGACCGACGGATGACATGATCGCCAGCCTCCTGCCGCTCCTGAAAAAAGGCGATACGATCATTGACGGCGGCAACGGTTTTTATAAAGATGATGTCCGGCGGGCGGAGAAGTTGAAAAAGGCCGGCATAGCGTATGTTGATGCAGGCGTGAGCGGCGGCATCTGGGGCCTGAAGGCAGGGTACTGTCTTATGACAGGCGGCGAAAAAGCGGTCTGCAAAAAACTTGAACCGATATTCAGGACCCTGGCGCCAAAAGACGGGTACCTCTATTGCGGCCCTGCCGGCGCTGGCCATTTTGTAAAGATGGTGCATAATGGCATCGAATACGGCATGATGTCTGCGTATGGAGAGGGCTTCGGTATCCTCGATGCATCACCTTATGGAAAACATCTGGACTTCGGCGCAGTAGCGCACCTCTGGAACCAGGGCAGCGTTGTCCGTTCATGGCTTCTTGAACTGGCAGAAGAGGCCTTCAAGAAAGATAAGAGGCTCGCAAAGCTCGAAGCATATGTGGAAGACTCGGGAGAAGGAAGATGGACCGTGCAGCAGGCAATAGAGACAGCGGTCCCTGCGCCGGTCATTACTGCCGCCCTCTTCCAGAGGTTCCGTTCACGGGATGCCAATGCCTTCTCTGACAGAATGTTGGCTGCACTGCGCAACGAGTTCGGCGGCCATGTGGTCAGGAAAAAGAAGGGCAACGGCAGGAAAGGCCAAGGTTAAGAGGAAACGGAAGATATGAATAACGGGCCTGCATACGCCACCTATGACAGCTGCAGCATAGAGATCCCGAGGCCTTTCCTGCTGGTGATATTCGGCGCATCAGGAGACCTCAGCCGGAAAAAGCTCTTCCCTGCGCTCTACCGTCTGGACAGAGACGGTCTTCTTCCCCGCAACTCCTGCATCCTCGGAACTGCAAGGACAGCAATGGACCAGAACTCGTTCCGTGAACAGATCCGCCAGGCAGTAGAACAGGCAATGGGCAAAGACTTTGACAGAAAGGCATGGGACGTCTTCAGCGCAAGGCTCTATTACCATGCAGGAGCTTATGACGATCCTGCCTCTTACTCTATCATGAGGGCGGTCATAACAGGACTCGAGCAGGCCCACGACACCCTGGCCAACCGGATCTTCTATCTTGCGGTGCCGCCGACCGTCTATGAACTGATCATTACGAACCTCGGCATATCCGGCCTTTCGAAAGAAGATGGCGGATTCACCCATGTAGCCGTAGAAAAGCCGATCGGTTCCGACCTCGACTCTGCAAGAAAGCTCAATGCCGTGCTCAGGACCTCGTTTCTTGAACGTCAGATCTACCGTATGGACCATTACCTTGCAAAAGAGACGGTGCAGAACATCCTCATGTTCCGGTTTGCCAATGCGATCTTCGAGCCGCTCTGGAACAGACGCTATATCGACCACGTTCAGATCACGGTTGCAGAGAGCATCGGCATCGAAAACAGGGCCGGCTATTATGAAAAGGCCGGCATACTCAGGGACATGTTCCAGAACCATATCTTCCAGCTCCTTGCGCTCACTGCCATGGAGCCTCCCGCGCTGTTTGAGGCTGAAAGGGTGAGGGATGAAAGGGTCAAGGTATTCCGTTCCATCAGACCCCTGAGTGTTTCCGGCCTTCGGGACAGTCTTGTGCTCGGCCAATACGGCTCAGGGTCGATCAACGGAACCGCAGTCAATGCATACAGACAGGAAAAGGGCGTATCGCCTGACTCGCAGACGCCGACCTATGCTGCTCTAAAGGTCTATATTGATAACTGGCGATGGAACGGTGTGCCTTTTTACCTCCGCTCAGGCAAGAGGCTTTCCGGGAAAAAAGCAGAGATCTCGATCCATTACAGGGCAGTGCCGCATCTTATGTTCGCCCAGGCACTGAAGGAGAAGATCGAACCGAATACGCTCGTGATCCGCATTCAGCCGGACGAGGGCATCGACATCACCTTCCAGGCAAAAAATCCCGGCACAAAGATATGTCTCAGCCCGGTGAACATGGATTTCTCATACCCGCGCTTTGTGGCGCTGAGCGATTATGAACGCATCCTGCTCGACTGCATGCAGGGGGATCAGATGCTTTTCGTCAGGGACGACAGCGTTGAAGAGACCTGGGCGCTTCTCAATCCGGTTTTTGAAGAGTTCGAGTCCGGAAGGTCAGCCCTGCTGCTTCAGCCGTACACTTCAGGAACTGAAGGTCCTGCTGAAGCAACAGAGCTTCTGCGAAAGGATGGAAGGGCATGGAGACCGCTCTGAGCGAGATTCTCAGAATCGTCGAAAACCCGGCGGAGCTTGCCGCTGAAGGCGCAAAGCTCTTCAGGGATGCCTCTGAACAGGCTATCGCGGAACAGGGCAGATTTTCCGTTGCACTCTCAGGAGGCTCGACACCCCGTCAGCTCTTCCGGCATCTTGGCACCTCATATCGGAAGAAGATCGCCTGGGACAGGGTACATCTCTTCTGGTCAGACGAGCGGTGTCTGCCGCGCGACCACGAGCAGAGCAACTTCAGACTGGCCTATGATGAACTGATATCGCGCATATGGATACCCGGTGCGAATGTTCACAGGATAAAAGGTGAACTGAGGCCTCTGGAAGCGTCCCAATACTACGAAGTTGATATGAAAAAACATTTTGTCGAAGATCTGCCGGCCTTTGACCTCATTCTGCTCGGTCTCGGCGCAGACGGCCATACTGCCTCTCTCTTCCCCGGTTCAGAGATCCTCAGGGAAAAGCAGCGGCTTGCCCTGCCGGTCTTCTCCGACACCGCTCTTCACTGGCGCGTCACGCTGACCCTTCCGGTGCTGAACTCTGCGAAGCGGGTGATCTTCCTTGTCAGCGGCAGATCAAAGGCAGGGATCGTCGGTTCTCTGCTCAGCCGCAAGGAAAACAGGGAATATCCGGCTGCGATGGTCAGACCATCTGACGGAAATATCACGTGGCTTCTGGACAGAGACGCAGCTGCAGATCTGCCGAAAGCCTCATTATGACGAACTTCAGCATCGCGATGCTTCGGGGTCTGGTCTCCTGGGGCGGTTTTTTTATCTTTCTCCTCTTCGAGTATGTGCGGCCCTACCGGCCATCCTCTGTGCCGAAAAGAGAACGGCTCTTGACCAACATCTCTCTCACGATATTCAACAGTGCAGTCCTCAGTCTCCTGTTTGCCACGGCAACGATCAACAGCGCCCTGCATGTTTCCGCAGGCCATCTCGGCATACTGAACAGCTTCAGTCTGTCTTTCTGGCAGAAGGTTTTTCTGTCGGTCATATGCATGGACCTCGTCTTTTATATATGGCATCTCCTGAATCATCGCGTCCCCCTTCTCTGGCGCTTTCACCGCGTACATCACAGTGACCTCAATATGGATGTGTCAACAGCAAGCCGTTTCCATATCGGTGAGCTTGCGCTCTCCTCCGGGATCAAAATAGGCCTGATCTATCTGATCGGTGCAAATGTGGTGAGCGTCATCCTCTTCGAAAGCCTCCTGGGACTGACTGCACAGTTCCAGCACAGCAGCGTCAAGGTGCCGTTATGGTTTGAAAGGATCTTCCATCTTCTTTTTGTTCCGCCATCCATGCACCGTATCCATCACTCGGTCGTCATAAGGGAACGCGATACAAACTACGGCACGATCCTTTCGATATGGGACAGACTGCTCGGAACCCTGCTGAAGGATATTGACCAGGAAGGGATCGTGATCGGCCTGGGTCCATACCGCAAGCCCGGAGAGCTCGGACTCCGCAGGCTTCTTATCATGCCTTTTACCCGGGCCATACGATGATCTCGATTATCATTCCGACGCTGAATGAAGAACTGCTGATAGCACGCTGTATTGACGCACTGGGGACAGAGGGCTTTCCAGGGGAGATCATTGTCGCAGACGGCGGCAGTGCTGACCGGACACGGGAGATCGCCCTGAGCCGTAATCGTGTCATGGTAATAGATTCTCCGAAAGGCCGCGGAACTCAGATGAATGCCGGCAGTGCAGTTGCTGCAGGTGACATTCTTCTTTTTCTTCACGCAGATACGATTCTCGAACAGGGCTGGGCAGAAGAGCTCTGCTCTGCCCTTGATGATCGATCGGTCGTTGGAGGCGCATTTCGCTTCTGCATAGACGATCCTTCTTCGAAATTCCGACTCGTTGAGGCATGGGTCAATATGCGCTGCAGGGCCTTCGGGCTTCCATACGGCGATCAGGCGATCTTCATCCGGAAAAGTATATTTGAAAAGCTCGGCGGCTACAAAGCGATACTGCTCATGGAGGATGTTGATATTATCAAAAGAATGAAAAAGCTCGGCAGGATCGCAGTCCTTCAGAAAAAAGCCGTGACATCAGGACGCAGATGGATCAGCAGGGGTCTGCTCAGGACTGCAGCGACCAACCAAATGACCATGCTGCTTTATCAGCTTGGCGTATCGCCGGATAAACTCGCTCGGTTCTACTACCGATGAACAGAAATCTGTACGGCATCATGATCAAATACCCGGAGCCTGGCCGTGTAAAAACACGTCTGGCAAAAGATCTCGGCAGCGAAGAGGCTGCAGAGATATATCGCAGGGTGACAGAGCAGATAATGAAAAACACGGCCCCGGCCGGTCAGGACTATCGACGCGCTGTTTTCTACGACCCTCCTGAACGACAGGAAGATTTCCGATCATGGTTTGAGCATGAAGAGCTTGTCCCCCAGCAGGGAAATGACGTCGGTCAGCGGATGGACAATGCGATCAGGCAGTTGCTATCGCTTGGAGCTGAGAAGGCAGTCCTGACCGGAACTGATATTCCCGGCCTGAACTCAACAATAATTACGCAAGCCTTTGCAGCCCTGGATAATGCAGATATCGTCATCGGCCCGGCAGAAGACGGCGGATATTATCTGATCGGCATGAAAGAGCCGCATGGAGAGCTGTTTCGTGACATTCCCTGGAGCACCGTACAGGTCTATGAGCAGACGCTCAGAGCGATCGAAGACGGGAAACTGCGCTGTCAAAGCCTCATCACTCTTTCAGACCTCGATATTGTGAGTGATTACCGGCGTCTGTTACTCAAGGGCCTCGCCTGATACCTGGAACGTCCTCATGAACTTCCGGTCAATGTGGTCCTTGAGCAGAAAGGCAGTTCTGCCATGCCAGACGAACTTTCCCCGCCAGAGAATACCTTTTCCGTTCCCAAGATTGAAGATGAGCATATAATGCTTCTGGGGCATGAATGTCCCGAGAGTTCCGCCTTCAAGGGAGGCCATAAGATTGTTGAAGAGGATCATATTCTGCCGAACAGCATATACCCCCACCTTTGCAAGCTGATGACCTTCGAGGTTTATGCAGTCGCCTCCGCCGAAGATTTCGGGATACGCAACACTCTGAAGATGGCTGTTCACCAGGAGGCCGTTGTCACTGCCGACCGGCAATCCGGAATCCCTGAAGAGCGTTGACGGCCTTACACCCGTTGAGATCAGCACAATATCAAATCCCTGCCCAGTATTGTCGTCAAATACCACCCGCTCCTCTTCTACCGCTGTGACGCGCCTGCCTTCCAGAATCTTGATACCTCTGGACAGAAACGAAGCCATCACCTGTGTTCGCACTCCCTCTGGGAGTGCATGAAGCATTCTGCTGCCGGCAATCAGGGTGATCTCAGCCCTGCCGTCCAGATCGTTTACGAGACGCCACACGTTTCCGGTCATTTCGACGCCTGCAGGCCCGCCGCCGACAACGGAAATGCGCAGGATCTTTTGGCCGATGCCTTCTGCAACAGCCTTCTTCGCAGCCAGGAGGTTAATAATAGGTTTGACCGTAAAGATACGCCCCGGATGCCCGGCCGCTGATGACAACGAAACTTCGCTGCCGATATTGAACGAGACCGCATCATACGTTATGCTCTTGCCTGAGGCCAGTATGAGCGATCGCTCCTGAGGCTTGATGCTGACCACCCGGTCTTCAATAAAGTCCCCGCCGCGGTCTTCGGTCATTTTTTTTATATTGAAACGGATATCCTGTGGTCTATAGATGCCTGACAGCATGCCCGGTCCCATGCCCGAATAATACTGATAGGCATAAGCACTGACGACCGTTACCCTATGGCCCCGGTCAACATAATCCTTTATGCGGGAAAGGGCTGTGAGATGGGCATGTCCCCCGCCGACAAATACGAGATGTTTTTTCATGGCTCTATTTTACAGGAAATCTGCTCCCTATGACTGAATACGGTCAGCACAGGCCAGAAACTCCTTCACTTTTTTCAGAGGCGTATCAGGAGGAAGATCACAGGACGGCATCAGGATATATCGATAAAGCGGATCTGAAATGCCTGCAACAGATCCTGCAACCACCCTGCAGATAAGCTCCTCATCCCCGCCATAGATCGTATTGATCACATCGATGTTGCCGGCAGTAACCAGCGTTTTGTGATAGTGGTTATACACCTCACTGATCAGGACGCCCGCATCAACTGATATGCAGTCTGCACCGGTCTCGGGATAAAGAGCGATCTGCTGATTAATATTGCCGCACTGGTGGAGGAAACAGCCAACACCGCGTGCCCTGACAAGGTCAAAGAGCTTCTTTTCATAGGGGAGGACCACGGTTCGATAAAGATCATGGGGAATGAGCGTTACCGCACCGTCCGGTATTGAGATGCCGTCGATGAGACCCCGTTCGATGAGCGGTTCATACAATGCAAACGAGAGGCGGACTCCCAGATCGCAGACCTCCTGCACAAACCTCCTGTCGCCCGCCACTTTTTCCCGCAGGAGGTGCCAGTCACAGAGGATCATGGCCCAGGTGAACGGCCCCCACGATGTAGCACAGATGTACCGGTCAGGAAGCCGTCTCCTGAGTCCGGCGATCATCTCGACCAGCGCAAGACTGTGGGGAGAGTTGGCAATACTGATCTGCGCAAAATAACCGGCGTCTTCAACTTTCTGGATAAGAGGGAACGAAAGCAGCGGGGCCTGCTCTCCCCGGAAGGCGAGCTGGCCGCCGATCGCCTCGGCAGGAAAGGAGTTCAGGCCTGAGCCGGCAAATATGATGTCCGTATTCAACTCCCCAAAAACAGCGGCAAGTGCTTCTGCATGGACGTCGGGAGCTTTTGCCATATCTTCGATCTGCAGACCCGCCTGGCGGAATGACCAGAGCCCTCCGCCGAACAGGGCACAAGAAACCCGGTCACTCCGGTCGCCACGCAAGATCGTTTTAACCCGGTTTCGCCCGTCCATGCTGTATGGTAACGCCACCGCAGGGAAATTGCAAAAAGACGAAACAGGGCAATAAAAAATGATTTGTCTTTAGACTTCTCTTAACGTAAAATCAGGCTGTGATGGAAGATAGACAAGAAGACAGTGCAGACAGTCAAAAGTCTGAGAGATCGCAATCGGACATTCTCGTCATGTACCGGGCAGCCATTGAAACATCCTCAGATGGTTTTCATTTGGTTGATGCGGAAGGCCGCATTCTCGATGTTAACAATGCTTATATAAAGCGCTCAGGTTACACACACGATGAGCTGCTCGCCATGAAAGTCACGGATCTCGAAGTAATAGAACGGCCCGAGGAGACTGCCTCCCATATCGCAAAGGTCATGCGCAATGGTAACGACTTATTCGAGACACTGCACCGCGCCAAAGATGGAACGATCTGGCCCGTGGAGATCAATACATCCTACCGGACGATTGAGGGCGGCCGCTTCTTCTGTTTCCTGCGCGACATCACCGAACGCAAACGTGCTGAAATGGAGATCGCCGAGCGTGGTGATATGCTGCAGCAGATCATGGACACTGCGAGCGTTGCGATCGGTCTGGTGGATAAAACCGGCCGCATCACCCACGCCAACCGGCGCATGGCAGAGATGTTCGGGCGAACGATTGAAGAGCTTCTCCGGTGCGAATATGTGGAACTGGTCCATCCGTCCGAGAAGGAGACCGGCCGGAAGAATATGCTCGCTCTGCTGTCAAGCGAGGTCCCTGCGGTTGATTTGGAACGTCTGTACTGGCGGAAAGACGGTACCCAGTTCTGGGGCCACCTTGCATGCAGGCGATTCCACGACGTCCACGGCAACGAAATCGGCCTGATTGGCGTGATTACAGATATCACCATGCGAAAGCAGGCCGAGGAGGCACTCAAGAACAACGACGAGCGCCTCAACACCATCCTGAACAATGTCGGGGCCGCTATCTTCATCAAGGATACTCAATACCTCTACACGTATGCCAACCGCAAAGTCTGCGAACTCTTCGGCAGGAGTACGGATGAGATCATAGGTAAAAGTGACAAGGAGTTTTTTTCAGCCCAGTCGGTTGAAGAGATCATGCGAAGCGACCGCCCGGTTATCGAGCGGGGGGAGACGGTCACCCGGGAAGAGACAGGGCTCAAGTCTTTCGACAAAGCGCCGCGTACCTATTGGACCGTTAAGTTGCCGCTTCGGGACAGCATGGGGACAGTCACTGGTCTCTGTGGTATTTCTACTGATATCACCGAGCGCAAACGCATCGAGGAAGCTTTGCGGATGAGCGAGAAGTTGCTCCAGACAATCATAGAGACCGAGCCTGAATGCGTCAAGCTGCTCGACGAAAATGCGAACCTGATCATGATGAACCGTGCGGGGCTGGATATGATCCAGGCCGATTCCTTTGACCAGGTAAGAGATCAAAACATCAGTCAGCTAGTCACTTCCGAGTATCGGCAGCCGTTCATGAATCTGGCCAAACAGGTGTTTCGGGGCGAAGCCGGAACCCTGTTGTTCGAGATCATCGGCATGAAAGGCCGCCACCTGTGGCTGGAGACCCATGCGGTCCCCCTGAGAAACGATAGGAACAAGATCACCGCGCTGCTGAGTGTGACACGCGATGTCACCGAACGCAGGGAGGCCGAAGAAAAACTCCGTCAGAGTGAAGAGTTTGTCCGGGGCATCCTCGATACCGTAGACGAGGGGTTTATCGTTATTGACCGGGACTACTGCATCCTGACGGCAAACAAGGCCTACTGCAGCCAGGTGGGCGGCTGCGATCAGGATGTCATCGGCAGCCACTGCTATGAGATATCGCACAAGATCGACCGGCCCTGCTTTGAGAAAGGCGAAGAATGCGCAGTCCGTCAGACATTCGAGACCGGAGCACCCCATTCAGCCCTGCACCGCCATAAAGATGCCAATGGCACTATCCTTTATGTGGAGACCAAGGCCTTTCCGATCAGGGATGATTCCGGCAAGGTCACTTCAGTCATTGAAACAATCAATAATATCACCGAAAAGTATCTCCTCGAAGAAGAAAGGCTCAAGACCCAGAAACTCGAATCCATCGGCACTCTTGCAGGAGGCATAGCCCACGACTTCAATAACCTGCTGCAGGGAGTATTCGGGTACATCTCGATGGCAAAGATGACGCTGGACCAAAAGGAAACATCGCTTGCCATGCTCGAACAGGCCGAGGAGGCTCTCCACCTGTCGGTCAACCTCACAACGCAGCTGCTGACCTTCTCCAAAGGCGGCAAGCCGATGAAAAAGCTGATCAGGCTCGAACCGACCGTTGAAAACGCCGTCAAGTTCGCCCTGAGCGGTTCCCATACCGACTATCGGCTCGACATAGTTCCCGGCCTCTGGTCTGTTGAGGCAGATGCCGGACAGCTCGCCCAGGTCATCCAGAATATCGTGCTCAATGCCAATGAGGCGATGGCAGGCAGGGGCACCGTAGTAATCGCGGTTAAAAATATGGATATCCCGCCAAAGACCAATCTAAGACTGCCCGACGGGGGCCGGTTCGTACGCATGGATATTCAGGATTCAGGTATCGGCATATCCGGGCAGAACATGACAAAGATCTTTGACCCCTATTTTACGACCAAACAAAGGGGAAGCGGTCTCGGACTTGCGACCTCGTATTCGATCATAAGGAACCACGGTGGTCTCATTGAGGTACGCTCTGAGATAAACAGAGGCACCACCTTCACCATCTATCTTCCTGCATCAAAGGAAACAGAGGTGAAGGCTGCAGCAACTGCTCCCGTTGCTGAAGGGACGAAGAAGGGCAGGATACTCCTGATGGACGATGAAGATCTGGTGAGAACCGTCGCCCATCAAATGATCACAGCGCTGGGTCACTCCGCAGTAAGCGCTGAGGATGGCGAAAAGGCGATCGATTCGTTCCGGGAAGCGAAGGAGACGGGCAGGCCTTTCGATCTGGTCATTCTCGATCTGACCGTAAAAGGGGGTATGGGCGGCGAAGAAACTGTCGCAAAGATCCTGGAGATCGACCCCCATGTCAAGGTAATCGTTTCGAGCGGATACGCAGACAATCCGGTAGTGGCTGATTATCGTGCATATGGTTTTTCTGGGGTCCTGAACAAACCCTACAGACTCGATGACCTGAAGGGCTGCCTGAATCTGTTTTTTTCGTAGCTGCATTCCTTTGTATCCGGCATGCGCAACTCGCTGTTGCAGCCATGCATAAATGGTGATAGGATACAGTCACCCGGCTGACAGCCCAGGCTGAGGAAAGGGACTCCCGGCCTTCTCATGAAATGACAAAAGAACAATATATTAGTTCTCGTTACGTTGACTATCTGCACTATTGGACAAGTATCGGGCTTGGTTTTGGGTCGATCCTCGTCCTGTCCCTGATACCACTCGACTATCTGGCAACCCCGGACAATTTTTTTGCCTTCCTTGCCTATCGTCTCTGCACATCAGCCTTGCTCTTTCTGTTGTATCTTCTCAACCGGCGGATGACGACCCGGAAACGCATGACTTTATTTGTCATCCTGGCGGCGGTCGCTGTCTCGACCATGCTTGCCCTGATGATCGCAAGATTCGGCGGTCACCAGTCACCGTATGCACCGGGCTTCATTCTGGTCGGCATTTTTGTGAGTGGCATCATTCCGCTCTACTTCGGCATATGCCTCATCTCGTCATTGATCGTCTATTCTCTCTATTTGGTACCGATCCTATTGTACGACCCTATAACGAATATCCCTTATTTTGCATCAGAGAGCATTCTCATATTCTCCTGCATAAGCGCCATGCTGATCATGAGATACGTTGCCAACAAGAGGCTTTTTTACGAGTTTGGGCTCCAATTCGATTTTGAGCAGTATAGGACAAGCCTTGAAGCTCAGGTGAAAGACCGGACGTATCAATTGACCACGACCATCATGCATCTTGAACAGGAGGTACAGGACCGTGAAAATGCCGAACGGGCACTCATCGAGAGCCAGGAGATCTTTCGTCATATTACTGACGATTCTCCAATGGCAATTTCTATGGTCACAAGAGAGGGCACAATCGAATATATTAACGTGAAGCACTTAGAGATCATGGGCTATACGCATGAGGATATACCCACCCTTGAGCGATGGTGGTCTCTGGCCTATCCTGATGCTGCTGCCCGCGAGAACATTTCGCGTAAATGGCAGGATCTGGTCGATCGCCTCTTCAGCGGAGAGCGGGTTCCCAATGTGGTGAGGCAGATTGTCTGTAAAGACGGAAGCATTAAGGACCTTGAGCTCAGGATTGCCAGGGCAGCTGACAAGATCATCGTTGCGTTTGACGATATCACGGAGCGCCGCCGGGTTGATGATCTCATTCGTCAGGCAAAGGACGACTGGGAAGACACATTCGATACGATCAACGACGCCATAACCATTCACGATAAGGATTTGAACATCATCCGTACCAATAAAGCGGCAGAACGTCTGCTCGGAAAGAGTGGCGCGGAAATTGTCGGCACTAAATGTTTCAGATCGTATCATGGAGCGGACCTGCCCCCTGACGCCTGCCCCGGCAGCCTGACCCTTCAGAACGGCGCCTCTTCCGTCATCGAGCTGTTCGAGCCGCATCTTAACAAGTATTTAGAGGTTAAGGCACTTCCCCGCTGTGACCGGTCAGGGGCATTGATCGGCGTGATCCATGTTGTCCGGGACATAACAGAGAGAAAAAAAGCAGAGGAGGCTCTGTCTGAGCAGCAGGACTTTGCATCTAACCTTATTGAGAACTCAACGGTTGCCACTTTTGTTCTGGACAGCAGCCATATAATCATGATCTGGAACAAGGCATGTGAAGAGCTTACCGGCTGCTATGCAGCAGAGATGATCGGGACTGATCATCAATGGAAACCGTTTTATGCAGAACAGAGGCCGACGGTTGCAGATGTCATTATCGACAACAGGGCAGGCGACCTTGCCGAACTTTACCAGAATTATTCCCGCTCCAAACTGAATCCCCTTGCAATCAAGGCAGAAGGATGGTACAGGAATCTGGGCGGCAAGGACCGCTATATCTCCTTTGAAGCTTCTCCGATCTTTAACAGCAGCGGCAGACTGATCGCAGCTATCGAAACTCTGCAGGATATTACAGAAGAAAAGCGGCTGGAGGAGCAGCTCTTTCAGGCCCAGAAAATAGAAGCAATCGGTCAGCTTGCAGGCGGTGTTGCCCATGACTTTAATAATATCCTCACGGCTATTGTGGGGTATGCCCATTTGACCCTGATGAAGATGCCGAAGGACGAACCGCTCAGGATCAATGTGGAGCAGATACTCCAGGCTTCGGACAAGGCCACTGTGCTTACCCAGAGCCTTCTGGCCTTCAGCAGAAAACAGATCATTAGCCCCAAACCGGTTAATTTGAACGAAATTGTAAAAAGACTCGAGAAGCTACTGATCAGGCTTATCAGGGAAGACATTCATATCGCAACGATCTGTGCGCCGGAAGACTTGACCGTATTCGCTGATGCAGGCCAGATCGAGCAGGTGCTTATGAATCTGGTTACCAATGCCCGGGATGCCATGCCGGGAGGCGGCCGGATCGAGATCAGGACCGAAGCGGTGCTGATGGACAGCACGTTCATAGATGCACACGGATACGGCAAGACCGGCAGCTATGCCCTCCTGTCCGTTTCTGACAACGGTGAGGGCATGGATGCAAAGACCCGGGAGAAGATATTCGAACCCTTCTTCACGACCAAGGAGCAGGGCAAAGGCACCGGACTCGGACTTGCCATGGTCTATGGCATCATCAAGCAGCATGAAGGCTTTATTAACGTTGACAGCGAACCCGGAAAAGGTACTGTCTTTATGATACATCTGCCGCTGTCAGCAGGCAGCGCGGAGATGCCGGATACCGGGGGAGAAGCCGTCACGAGCACAGGGGGAACAGAAACAGTCCTTCTTGCAGAGGATGACAGCAGCCTCAGAAAGCTGATGACCACGATACTGCGCAATCAGGGCTATATTGTGATCGAAGCAAAAGATGGTGCAGATGCCGTCGAGAAATATGGCGTCAGCAATGAAGCCATACAACTGCTTATCCTTGACGGTATTATGCCGAAGAAAAACGGTAAAGAGGCGCTGGACGAAATCAGGCTCATCAATCCCTCGGTAAAGGCCCTCTTTGTTAGCGGCTATGCAGAAGACATCGTCAGCAGGCAGGGTCTGCTTGAACCGGGCATCACGTTCATCCAAAAACCGCTCTCGCCTTCAGTCCTGCTGAAAAAGGTTCGGGAACTGCTGGATGCCTGATCCATCTCCGGGTTCTCAGCGCGATAGCTCACCCAGCGCGAACTGCAACCCTTCTGCCCTCCCCTGCCAATAGGCGATCTGGTCGCGGGTCATCCAGATGTCGTGGAAGTTTTTTGGTTCAGCATTTTCGAGCAGTTTCAGTTTTTCTGAAAACTCATGCTTCTTTGCAGCTGCTTTTTCGTATTCTGCCTGTATCTTTTCGATAGATGTCATGGGTTACCGCCTTATAAGGTCCAAGGCCATGTTCGTGCCCATCTTCATGCCATAGCCGAGCGTTATTACCAGCATGGCAACCGGCTCAAGCAGGCGGGCAGAGGTGAGGGGACCGCAATCGACCGGATCGAATCCGACATCCGTTATCAGCCTGGCTGCAGCAGACTTTGCCTCAGCATCATCGCCGCAGTAGAACATGCTTGCCCTGCGGGAGCCGAAGAGGCGTGATCTTTCCTCATACACCTGTGCAAAGGCTGTATTGAAAGCCTTGACTACCTTTGCTCCAGGCGCCATCCGGGCGATCTCCTCGGCAGCAGAACTGGTATGGCCCAGCTCCAGACCGCTCAGATCAGGTTTGAGCGGGTTCGTGCAGTCTATCACAATCTTTCCATTCAGAGAACCGGCCTGTTTGAGAGCATCCGGGACATCCGACCAGCGGACAGAAAGCAGGATTACCTCTGCCTGGGCGGCCTCTGCAGGTGTGCCGGTCTTTGCATTTGGCGCCGAGGCTGCAAGGCTGCTCAACTTTTCCTGACTTCTGGAATAACTGAAGATGATCTCATGTCCCTTTCCAGCCCAGATCCTCCCAAGGCCACTACCCATATTCCCCGAACCGATGACACCTATCTTCATGGTGTTGCCTCCCTATATTCTTTTCTCAACTATATCAAACAATAGATCATCTGTCGAAACAAAAAGAGGGTGCAGGAAAAACCCTGCACCCTCCCAATGATTATTCGTAAATAAAAAAGTTATGGCTTCCACTGCTCTACAAACTTGCCGTCTTTTGTGGTCCAGACAACATAAGGAGGGGCAGTAACATCGCCCTTACTGTCAAACTTGATCTTGCCTACCGCGCCGGTAAACTCCAGTGCATGGAGCTTCTCGATGATCTTCGTGCCGTCAGTTGTATTCGCTTCCTTAATGGCAGAAAGCATGATATTGGCAGCATCATAGGCATAGATGGAATAGGGGCCAAGCTCACCGAATTTAGCGTTGTATTTGCTGATAAAGTCCTTTGCCGAAGGAATATTCCTGGGGTCAGGGCTGAAGGTGAGATAGGTGCCCTCCGCTGCCTGCGCCCCTGCTATCTCTACGAATTTTGGATCGATGGAGCCGTCGCCGCTCATAAACGGTGTTTTCATGCCGAGCTCACGCGACTGTCTCACCAGCAGGCCCATCTCCGGATAGATGCCGCCAAAAAATATGAGCTCAGGCTTCTTCTCCCTGACCGTGGTGAGCACACCCTTGAAGTCCTTGTCTCCCTGGATAATGCCGCCATAGAATACGATCTCAACCTTATCACCAAGCGCTTTCTTGAACTCGTCGGCAAGCCCCTGACCATAGGTCGTCTTGTCATGGATGACAGCGATCTTCTTCACTTTCAGCTGGCTGTTGGTAAAATCAGATCCGACCTTGCCCTGCTGATCATCCCTTCCGCATACCCTGAAGACACCCTTGTATCCCTTCTCCGTAAACTGCGGATTCGTGGAACCGGGAGAGATCATCGGCAGACTTCCCCTGTTGTAAATATCAGAGGCAGGGATCGAGCAGCTTGAGTTGAAGTGGCCGATAATACCGATTGCACCGTCATTGACGATCTTGTTCGCAACCGAAACTGCCTGCTTCGGGTCATGCTGGTCATCCCCAACGATGATCTCGATCTTCTTGCCTAAAACGCCGCCCTTTGCGTTCCATTCCTCCACTGCAAGGGAAACGCCGTTCTTGAAATCAGTTCCCATCTTCGACTGATCACCGGTCATGGGACCTGCAACGCCGATCCTGATCGAATCAGATTTTTTCTGACAGCCCGCCACAAAGGCCAGCGCAACACCAAGGCAGAGAAGCATTACTAAATACTTTTTCATCTTATCCTCCCGCATTTTTCTGAATTATGCCGCAAAATCTTTTTGCGTTTTGCGTAATATCTCCCCTGCAGATAGCTGTTGCAACCGCAACAGCTGCTGCTCCTGCATGCATAACATCAGCAACCGTGTCGATACTGATACCGCCGATCGCTACAACAGGAATACTGCAATTTTGTTTGATTGCTGTAAGAATGTCAACACCTTTGGGTGCGCCAGCGTCCTTTGTGCTGGTATGGAATATGGGACCGAACCCGATGTAGTCGGCACCCCCGGCCTCCGCCGACTGTGCCTGTTCCATGCTATGCGTGGAGATACCGATGATCCTTCTGCCCATGATCTTTCTGGCTTCCTGCAGCGGCAGATCGTCCTGTCCGAGGTGCACCCCATCAGCTTCAACGGCAAGCGCAATATCTGCGTGGTCATTGATGATAAATACGGCATTGTAGGAAAGGGTCAGCGCCCTGAGCTTTAATGCCTCTGCATAGATCTCCCGCCGGGCCATCTGTTTTTCGCGATACTGGATAAACGTGATGCCGCCATCAAGCACCCGTTTTACCATATCAATCACCGGCAGTTGCGAACAGGTTCGATCCGTAATAAAACAGATGCCGCGCTGATACATTCCAGGGCTGCGGCTATTTGTTCGGAGTTTGAAGAGGGTTGTTCATCTTCTCAACCAACCCGGTATTGAACTCACCCTTGATAAAATCAGGATCGTTCAGCACCCTTTTATGGAACGGTATGGTGGTCTTGATGCCTTCAATGATGAACTCATCCAGGGCACGCTTCATCCTCGCAATCGCCTCTTCCCTGTCATGGCCATGAACGATCAGCTTGGCAACCAGAGAATCATAATGGGATGATACGGTGCAGCCGTTGTACATCGCAGTGTCCACGCGCACTCCCGGGCCTCCCGGCACTGCCATAAAGGTGATCTTGCCGGGGCAGGGTATGAACCGCTCAGGGTCCTCGGCATTGATCCTGCATTCTATGGCATGTCCTGCGAACTTCACCTGTGGCTGCTTCAGTTCGAGGGGAAAGCCCGCAGCCACCCTGATCTGCTCCTTCACAATGTCTATGCCTGTTACATATTCGGTGACAGGATGCTCGACCTGAAGGCGCGTATTGATCTCCATAAAATAGATATTGCCGTCAGGCTCAACGATAAATTCAACAGTTCCTGCATTACGGTATTTAAGCGCCCGGGCAGCTTTGACCGCATATTCACCGATCTTTTTTCTGAACTTCTCCGATGCGATTGGCGAAGGCGACTCTTCGATCAGCTTCTGATGCCGCCTCTGCACTGAGCAATCTCTTTCGCCGAGGTGAAGGATATTTCCCTTGCTGTCCGCAATGATCTGCACCTCAACATGGCGCATCTCGGTAATATATTTTTCCATATAGAGCTCACCATTGCCAAAGGCCGTAAGCGCCTCTCTCTGCGCCATAAAAAAGAGTTTCTCAAGCTCAGCCTCTGCCCTGATGATCCTCATGCCACGCCCACCGCCGCCTGCAGACGCCTTGATAATCACCGGAAACCCGATCTTTTTTGCCAACTTGAGCGCTGACTCCTCTGTCACAACAGGGCCGTCGCTGCCCGGAACTACCGGCACTCCTCTGCGCTTCATGGTCTGCCGGGCCTTCGACTTGTCCCCGCCAAGCCTGATCGTCTCTGCCGTCGGACCGATAAACGTGATGCCTGAAGTGAGGCAGGCCTCTGCAAACTGGGGGTTTTCCGAGAGGAACCCGTATCCGGGATGGATCGCCTCGGCATCGGTGATCTCTGCGGCTGAAAGAATACTGGGGAGATTATTATAGCTCTGGGCAGTGCTTGCAGGTCCGACGCAGACAGATTCATCAGCGATCTTTACATGGAACGACTCCCTATCAGCCTCCGAATAGATCGCAACCGTCTTTATGCCCAGTTCCTTACAGGCACGGATAACCCTGACCGCTATCTCGCCGCGGTTGGCAATAAGAATCTTATTAAAGAGTTTCATGCAGGCTCGACAAGGAAGAGCGGCTCGCCGTATTCAACGGCCTGTCCATTTTCCACGAGGGCCTTCACGACCGTGCCGTCAGCCTCGCACTCGATCTCGTTCATCAGTTTCATGGCCTCGATAAGACAGAGGACCTGTCCCTTTTTCACCTTCTGGCCGATCTCGATAAAGCTCGCAGCCTCAGGCGATGGCGAACGGTAGAACGTGCCGACGATAGGAGAGGTGACGGTGATCAGCCTCTGTTCAGGCTCTTCTGCCACGGCCTCTCTCACCTGTGTCTCCTGTGCCGTAACCACAGACGGCCTGTGGGCTGGGATCTCTATGGACTGGAGATATTTCTCGCGCTTGATTTTCACCTTCGTGCCGTCCTTCTCTACCTGAAGTTCGGTAATATCTGTTTCCTTGAGCAGTTCGATGATCTCTTTAAGATCCTCAAGTTCCATTATCGTACCCTTTCTATGTATTCAGACGTCCTGGTATCGACCTTGATCGTGTCTCCTTCACTGAGATGAAACGGCACCCTCACGACCGCACCGGTCTCGAGCGTTGCAGGCTTTCCGCCCCCTGATGAGGTATCACCCTTGAACCCCGCAGGGTCGGTCTTTGCAATGACCAGTTCAGCAAAGGTCGGCAGTTCTACATTGAGGGGCTCTCCCTTATAGTAGAGGACCCTTACCTCCATATTTTCCTTGAGAAACAGCTTTGTATCGCCCAACTGTAATGAACTCAGCGGAAGCTGCTCGTATGTTTCCTGGTCCATAAAGATATAGTCGTCACCCTGTGCATAGAGGTACTGCATCTTCTTCTCTTCGAGTCCTGCGGGAGGAAATTTTTCGCCGGATCTGATCGTCTCTTCGATAACGCCTCCGGTCTTGAGGTTCTTCATCTTAGTCTTGACGTTAGCGCCACCCCTTCCCATCTTCACGTGCTGGAAATCGATGATCTCGTAAGGTTCACCCTTATATTCTATCTTTGCGCCTTTTCTGAAATCACTCGTTGCTATCAATGGTCTGTTCCTCCTGAGTCAATGGTTAGAGTATTTCGAGTTTCCTGGGAAGTGATGTCAGGGTCGTGCATCCCTGCTTGTCTGCATGGACCATATCTTCGATCCTGACACCCCCGATTCCCGGAAGATAGATCCCCGGCTCTACGGTAAATACCATGCCTGCCCTGATCGTTTCTCTTCCAAAGCGCGATATGCGAGGCAGTTCATGGACATCAAGGCCCACCCCGTGGCCGGTACCATGACCAAAGTAGTCGCCGTACCCTGCCTTTTTTATAACATCTCTTGCTGTCTTGTCAACCGTGCGGGCAATGAGCCCTTCCCGTACAGAGGCGATCGCCCCCTGATTTGCGCTCAAAACCGTGCTATAGACGTCGATCTTTCGCGCAAGGTCCCTGCCGCCTTTCAAAAGAAAGGTCCTGGTCATGTCTGAGAAATATCCCTCTGCTTCACCAGCCCAGTCAAACATGATGAAGTCGCCCTGCTTAATCCTGTTGTCTGTGGGCCGGGCATGTGGCATTGCCGAGTTCTTCCCTGCGGCAACAATAATGTCAAAGGGGATCACGGCACAGCCCTGATTCTTCAGCCCTGCTTCCAGACGCAGCGCAAGATGCCGTTCCGAAAACCCGGGCTTGACATAGGGCTTCACCGCAAGAAAGGCCTTCTCTGCCCGCTCAACTGCCTTGCCGATCATCTTGAGCTCAAGCCGGCTCTTTATCCTTCTCATCTCCTCGATCAGGTTCGTGACGCTCCTGACCTTGAATCCCTTCCTGAGAAGAGACTTGTAAAACGCATAAGATACGGTCGATTCAAAACCGAGTGTTCTGATGCCGGCTGACTTTGCCTTCTCGAGGATCTGCTTCGGCCGTTCCTCGTGCTCGATAATAATATCAAAACCCCGCACCTCTCTTTTTGACTGCTCTTCATACCGGGAGTCGGTAAAAAAGATGCGCTCTTTCCTTGATATGAGCAGACAGGCGGATGAACCGGTAAACCCGGTAAGATAGCGGATATTCCTGATATTGGAAACAAGCATGCCGCTGATCCCTTTGGAAGCAAGGGATTCGGTAATCGCAATGATCTGCTTCATCCGTTCAGGATCTTCCGGCTGGCTCGTACGGCAAGGAGATATCCTTCAACGCCAAGGCCGCTGATCTGACCCGTGGCGACACCGGCGACGTATGAGGTCCTCCTGAAATCCTCTCTTTTGTGGATGTTCGAAATGTGCACTTCAATGGCAGGCCTGCCCACCGCAGAAATGGCATCTCTGATGGCAACACTCGTATGCGTGTACGCGGCAGGATTGATGATCAGCAGATCATAGGTCCTCTTCTGTATGGCATCAACAATTTCACCCTCGCTGTTTGACTGAAAGGTTTCCGCTTCAATGCCGAGTTCCTTTGACAGTTCGGTTATCTGCTGATTGATATCATCAAGGGTGGTGTTGCCGTAGACATCCGGCTCTCTTTTGCCGAGGAGATTCAGATTCGGGCCGTGTATGACAAGGATTTTCATGAGTATTCAGTCCAGAAATTACCGTTTACCGGCTAACGTGCGCCGATCACAGATCTTTTAGAATTCGTGTTCTATCCTGGGGATCATTGTTTTGAGGACGTAACGTCCCTTTCCGTAATTACCCTCAGGCTTTATGACGAGAGAAAAATAATAATCGTCGTTGATCTTCCGCATGATGATGCCGCAGGTATCTGAAACGATCGAAAATTCCCTGGCCTGGCCCAGTCCCAGGTTCTCGGCAGCATAGCCAACGTCCCTGATCATTGCAGAGGCCTCGGCGCCAAGCCCTGTCAAGTCTATGAGCTTCTCGGAAACAAACTCCTGAACAGGAATACCGTCAGAGGCAAGGATCATCGCCGCAACGGCACCGTCAACTTTTTCTACCGCCTCTTTAAGAATGTCCGAGAAATCCATCGCGCCCCTTCTGTATCCCTTCAAGAAATGCGTTCAATTTATCTATGAGTACTTCTTTGTCCTTGCCCAGGAGCTTCAAAAGCGACCTGAGTTCATCAACCCGCTGGAGGACCCTCTTATCATTCGGATCACCGGCAAGAAATTTTCTGTATACTCCCATCGCCTCTGCGAATTTTCCGTCTGCCACGAACCGGTCAGCGTCTGAAAGATCTGCCACTTCCTGCTTCGGCGCTGCAGGCACTTCTTCGAAACCCGCAATAACCGGTTCTTCAGCAATTTCAAGCGGCTCCTCCAGAAGTTCGATCGTCTCTTCAGCATCTTCTGAAGCAATGAAAGGCTCGCTGACAGCCATACTGATCTCCGGCGCTGTCGACTCGCCAACATCCTCGAACGACAGGTCCTCTATAGCAGCAACCTCGTCATCTGAAATAGAAGCGGTTCCTGCTTCTTCAGCCTCCTCCGGTGCCTCAACGTGAATCTCGTCATCATGCTCAAGCTCGCCGCCCAGGCCTGACTTGTCACCAAAAAGCGAGTCCTTGAAAGCGTTCAGTTCATCTTCAGAGTGCTCGACCTGAATATCGGGAGCCTCAATATGGATCTCTTCCCCAATATGGATATCAGCAGGAGCGGGCTCTTCCTCAGCTTCAGGCATCCTGACCTCACCATATGATGAGTCTGTTTTCCCTGCCTCCTGAGCGGGCTGAGCAGGAGAGAAGACTGCTTCGATATCCCTCAAACTGCCTAACGACTCTTCATCCATCGGATTAAGCTTCAGAATGGCCTTATACGACTTTATGGCAAGATCAGTCTCGCCGGTATCCCGGTACACCTCTGCAAGTTTTTTGTGTGCAAACAGGTTGTCCGGAACGATCTTTATAACGCCTTCGAATTCCTTCCGGGCCTCTTCCAGCATGCCCTTCTCCAGGTAGGTCTTTCCTAACAGAACCCGGGCACTGGTATAGGAGACATGCTTTTCAAGCCCCTTCTGCAGCACCTCTATCGCCTCTTCCAGCATGCCTTCTTTTCTATATTCCTCCGCAAGGGGCAGAAAAAGCTTCGAATTGGGGTCTTTATCAAACTTCTCTTTGAGTTTTTCTATGTCCTTGGATGCCATAACCTGCCAATTTTTTAGCAAAAAATGGAGATAAAGTCAAGTTTTGATAGCAAGATAGCGGTCCAGTATGGCATCGGCAATATCGTCTTTGCTCATGAGTTCGGTCTGCGTTAAACTGTTCTTATCGATAATGCTCACCCTGTTCGTTTCAGTTTCAAACCCTGCCCCTTTTTCAGTAACATCATTGAAGACGATCATGTCCATCTTCTTTCTCTTCATCTTATCCCTGGCCCGGTCGATCCTTCTGCCGGTCTCGGCGGCAAACCCGATGATAAAAGGCCTCTTTTTCCCTTGTGCAATACGGCTCACAATGTCCTCTGTCGGGGTTAATGAAAGAGATGACAGCTCCTTTTTCTCTACCTTCACCTTTGACTGTTTAGCTGGCCTGAAGTCTGCTACGGCAGCTGCCATGATCAGGGCAGAAACGCCTTTATCCGTTTCTTCCCTGACTGCAGACAACATCTCATCCGAAGTTTCAACCCCTCTGAAGATTACACCCTGCGGGCTATCGAGGGATGTGGGGCCGCTGATCAGCACAACCGACGCGCCGCGATTTCTGGCGGCCTTTGCAAGGCTGAAACCCATCTTCCCTGAAGACCGGTTCGAAATAAATCTGACAGGATCAAGATACTCGCGTGTCGGCCCTGCGGTCACAACGATCTTCTGCCCGGCCAGGTCCTGCGGAGTTAACGCAGCAATGACTGCATCGATAATCTCCTGCACCTCTGCAAGCCTTCCGGTTCCTTCCTCTCCGCAGGCAAGAGGTCCGCAGTCAGGACCTGTCTGGATAATGCCGAGTGAACGCAGTTTCCTGAGGTTTTCCTGAACAACGGGGTGTTCATACATCTTCACGTTCATGGAGGGCGCAATGATCACAGGACCGCGAAAGGCAAGAAACGCGGTCGAGAGGATGTCGTCAGCTATGCCATTCGCAAACTTGGCAATGATATTTGCCGTAGCCGGAGCGATAACCATGATATCCGCTGCAGCAGGGAGAGAGATATGCGTAAGGGGTTCCTGAAACAGCGAAGTATAAACGGTGTTCTGTGATGCGACCTGCAGAGAAAGAGGGGTTATAAACTGCTGGGCTGCCCCGGTCATCATAACCGTGACCGAGGCGCCTTTATCCTTAAGTCTCCGGGCAAGCTCTGCAGCCTTGTACGCTGCAACACCGCCGGATACGCCGAGAAGGACTGATCTATTCTTCAGGTTCGTCAGCTGCTGGTTCCTTTTCCTTTTTGCCGCCGAAAAGTTCGTCAAAGGCCATTTTGTCAAAGCCCCCGGTCCCCTTCTCCTTCTCGTGGAGGTAGACCTTCAGGTCCTTTTCAAGCTCGGTCAGATCCTCGCCTGCGGCAATCTTCCTGCTCTCTTCAAGAAGCTTCCGGTAATCAAGCTTTCCTGCCTTTTCCATGGCTATCCTTGCCTCTTCACCGGTGATGAATTCAAGTTTGTCCTGTACTGCTTCTTCGATCGCAATCGTGGTAACCTTTTTCGATTTTGTTATGATTCTCGGCTTTGCTCCGAGGGAAAGTTCCTTCGCCCTCTGGGTGGCAATGCTTACAAGCCTGAATTTGCCATCGATCTTCTTATGATCAATCTCCGCCGGCAGGGAAATAATGTCCATGAATGTTTACCTCCTGATGATATTTTTCTCGATCCACGCTGAATCTTTTTTTGAGCTCCGCTGGCTCTCTGCCACGATGATAGACTCGAACTTGCGGAGAGAGCTCTTCAGCCGGTCGTTTACTATAACATAATCATACATCTTATATGCCCGAATTTCCTCACTGGCCCGTCTCAATCTTCTCTCCATGTCCTCTTTGGTATTGCTCATTCTCTTTTCAAGACGGTCACGCAGTTCGGTCATGGAGGGAGGGAGAATAAAAATAAAGACACCGTTGCCATAGGTCTTCCTGATCTGTTCAGCACCCTGGGTGTCAATATCAAGAATAACGTCAAAGCCGTCATTGATGATCTTTTCGAGCCGCTTCCGCGATGTACCGTACAGGTTGCCATGCACCTCTGCCCACTCCACAAACTCGCCCTTGCGGATCATTCCCCTGAACTTTTTTTCACTGACGAACGAATAGTCCTCGTTGTCAACCTCTCCCTGTCGCGGCAATCGTGTGGTATAGGAGACAGAGGTCTTCACGGTATCCATGGCTGCCATGATCTTCTTGCAGATCGTTGTCTTTCCGGCCCCGGAAGGCGCCGACACGATGAACAGGCTCCCCTTACTCTTCTTCATCGCCACTGCCGCCCCTGCCTTCGAGGAATCTCTGTGTAATCGTCTCGGCCTGAAGAGCAGAAAGGATAATATGGTTGCTCTCCGTGATAATGATCGATCGTGTACGCCTTCCCTGTGTAGCATCAACGAGTTTGCCGGCTTTCTTCGCCTCTTCGCGGATACGCTTCATGGGAGCAGAGCCCGGGGTTACGATCGACACCACTTTGGCCGACGCAACGACATTTCCAAACCCGATATTGACCAGAACCGGACTGATATCATTTTTTTTCATACAAACCCCTCATTTCAAGACTAAGGTCAAGGCTAAGGTCAAGGCTAAGGCAAGAATCGGATCCCAACCTTAGCCTCAGCCTGCACCTGCTTCTCACTGTAAGTTCTGCACCTGCTCCCGGATCCGCTCTATCTCTGTCTTCATGTCAACTGCAAGCCGCGAAATACCGTAATCAGCAGACTTTGACGACATCGTATTGACCTCACGGTTCAGTTCCTGAACCAGGAAATCGAGCTTTCTACCGGCGATGTCACTGCCGAGCAGCTCCCTGAACTGCTGAATATGGCAATCCAGCCTCGCCGTCTCTTCCGCAATATCGACCTTGCTTGCAAGGATCGCGATCTCCTGCTGCATCCTCACCGGATCCATTTCATTGTTCCCGAGCAGCACCTTCAGTTTATCCTGCAGCCTCGCACCGGCTTCAGGCATTGCCTTTGCGATCAGAGACTTCATCTCCCTGTTCATCGCTTCGAGGGAATCAACGAGCCTGAGGAGTTCCTCGGCAAGCAACTGACCTTCCCTGCCTCTCATGACCTGCAGGCTGTCAACGGCCTCATCAAAAATCCGCTGCACTTCCTCTATATCAAAGGAAACGTCCGTCTCCATGAACTTGTCATGAAAATATGCCATGCTGTTTATGTCCAGCGTACCGGGCATCCGGAACTCCTCCTGAATGGCACTCAGTGCATTGAATATTCTGCCGGCCGCCACATTATTTACCTTAAGATCAGCAGCAGCCTCGCCGTTGATCGATATCGATACGTCGAATTTCCCGCGGTTAAAACGGCTCCGGAGGATGTTTCTGAATGTCATCTCATGCTGGTTCAGAAATGACGGCGCCTTGATATAGATATCCAGGAAACGCTGGTTCAGGGATCGAATCTCAACCCTGCACCCGGCTTTCTCTGCGCTTCCGAACCCTGTCATACTCTGTGCCATAGCGATCATAACTATAAAACAGCTCACCGGATAAGGTCAAATACAGCTATAAGTTATTGCAATACTTAAATATATTGAAAATTCAAAACCAAATGCTATAAAATCTAAATTCATTTCATTGAGCGGAGGAAACTATGGCTGAAACAGTTGAGATAAGATGGCATGGAAGAGGCGGCCAGGGCACAGTAACAGCAGCAAAGGTGCTGGCAGACGCCTGCCTGAGCGGCGGAAGGCATGTGCAGGCCTTTCCCGAATACGGACCTGAACGTGCAGGAGCTCCCCTGAGGGCATACAATCGCATAGCTTCAACGGAACTGAGGATGCACTGTCCTGTGCTTGAGCCTGATGTTGTAGCTGTTGTCGATGCGACGCTTCTTGACAGCATCAATATTACAGAAGGCGCAAAGGAAAACACGATCTTTGTCATCAACACCACAAAGGATCCCAAGGATATCAGGGCCAAACTTAATGCAGGCCCGAAGCAGCGCGTAGTAACTGTCGACGCCACAAAGATCGCCATTGACTGTTTTGGCAGGGCCATGCCGAATTCTCCGATGCTCGGGACAGTATGCAAAGTAACAGGCCTGGTGCCGCTTGAGCATCTTCTTGATGACGTCAGGAAAAGTTTTGGCAAGAAATTCTCCCAGAAGATCATAGATGGAAACCTTGAGGCAACCACAAGGGGATATCAGGAGGTAAAAGAAGGATGAAAGCAAAAGGATGGAGAGAACTGCCGCCCGGGTCAGTTGTACTTGAGGGTGGCAGCGCGGCCAAGTTCAAGACAGGCTCCTGGAGGGCCTACAGACCTATATGGAAGGAAGAGAACTGCATACAGTGCCTCTTCTGCTGGATCTACTGCCCTGACATGTCCATTAAGGTCAAGGACGGGAAAAGGGGAGAATTTGACTATGATTACTGCAAGGGATGCGGCATCTGCGCCCTGGAGTGCCCTGGCAAAAAAGGCCAGAAGGCCATTGAAATGGTAGAGGAGGGCAAGTAGATGGCAAAGGTGGTAGCAGTTACCGGAAATGAGGCCTGTGCAAATGCGCTGCGTCAGGTGAATCCTGATGTCTGCGGCATCTATCCCATTACGCCCCAGACAGACATGATGCAGAGGTTTGCATCGTTCATAGCTGACGGCAAGGTTGACACTGAATCAATCCTGGTCGAGAGTGAGCACAGTTCCATGTCAGCCTGTATCGGCGCTGCCGCAGCAGGCGGCAGAGTCATAACAGCAACATCTTCCCAGGGCCTCGCGCTTATGTGGGAGATGCTCCATATCGCGTCAGGGGACCGGCTGCCGATCGTCATGCCTGTTGTAAACCGCGCTCTTTCAGCGCCTCTGAACATTCATGGCGATCACTCTGATGCCATGGGAGCACGCGACACAGGCTGGATACAGCTCTGGTCTGAAAATGGTCAGGAGGCCTATGACAATACCATCCAGGCCTTCAGGATCGCAGAGCATATGGATATCAGGCTGCCGATCATGGTCTGTCTTGACGGATTTATCATCAGCCATTCGATAGAAAGGCTGGAATATCTTGAGGACAAACAGGTAAAAGATTTTGTCGGGCCTTTCCGGAACTTCCTGCCGCTTCTGGATCTTGCGAAACCGAAGAGCTATGGTCCTCTTATCCTCACCGACCTCTATCACGAATACAAGCGTGCGCAACATGAGATCATGACCAAGGTAAAAGACGTTGTGCTCGATGTCGCAAAGGACTTCGAGAAGATGAGCGGCAGGAAATACGGCATATTTGAGAGCTACCGGCTCGAAGACGCTGACGTAGCGATCGTGATCCTGAACTCTGCAGCAGGAACAACAAAGGACGTGATCGATCAGTTCCGGGAAAAAGGCATCAAGGCCGGACTGCTCAAGCCGAGACTCTTCAGGCCTTTCCCTTTCGCCGAGATCGCAGATGCGCTCAAGAATGCAAAGGCAGTCTGCGTCATGGACAGGGCAGACTCATACGGCAGCTACGGTCCGCTCTTTATGGAAGTGGCCTCAGCGCTCTACCCGCTCGAAAAGAAGCCGCTGCTCATGAACAAGATCTACGGCCTTGGCGGAAGGGACTATCTGCCTTCCCATGCTGCTCAGGTGCTTACAGAGCTCAATGAGATCGCAAAGAGCGGCAAAGTGAACGTGCTCAAAGAATACATAGGAGTGAGGGAATAACATGGCTACACCACTTACGTTAAAAGAGCTTTCAAAAAAAGAGGACCGTTTCACCCACGGCCACAGAATGTGCTCGGGGTGCGGCGCTCCTGTTGTTGTAAAGATCGCCATGATGGCGACCGAGTATCCTGTTATTGTCTCGAACGCAACCGGATGCCTTGAGGTTTCATCCTGCATATCCGAGTTCACTGCATGGAACGTGCCCTGGATCCATACGGCCTTTGAGAATGCAGCAGCCACACTCTCAGGAGTAGAGACGATGTACCGCTCCCTTAAGAAGCAGGGCAAGTTTGACCAGGAGGTCAAGTTCATCGCATTCGGCGGCGACGGCGGCACGTATGATATCGGGTTCCAAAGCCTTTCCGGCGCCATGGAGCGCGGCCATGACATGATCTACATCTGCTATGACAACGGCGCATATATGAACACCGGCATACAGCGTTCAAGCGCAACGCCGCTTGGCGCTGATACCACCACATGCCCTGCTGGTTCCGTGATACCGGGTAAACTCCGCAACAGGAAGAACCTCACAAAGATCATGGCAGCACACGATATCCCCTATGTTGCCCAGGCATCACCTTCACACTGGCAGGACCTTTTCAAGAAGGTGCAGAAGGCGCATGAGATCAAGGGACCGAAGTTCATCAATGTCATTGCTCCCTGCAACCGTGGATGGCGCTCAAAGACAAACGATGCCATCCAGCTCAGCAGGCTTGCGGTCAACACCTGCTACTGGCCGCTCTATGAGATTGAAGACGGGGTGACCAGGATAACAGTAACGCCGAAAGAGAAGATCCCGGTTGCAGAGTTCATGAAACCGCAGGGAAGATTCAAGCATCTTTTCACCCCTGAGAACGAGGGGCTGCTTCAGCGTGTCCAGGAGGAAGTTGACAAGGAATGGGCAAAATTACTGAAAGAGGCAAAAACAGATTGATAAAAGCCCGTCTTTATGATATTTTCTAAGGTGTTATGAGCTCAGACCTGGTAATGTATGAAGAGGAGTTCCAGAAAATCGATGAGGAACTTCAAAAGCTGTTTCAGCAGGCCAGCGCAAAGGTAGTATTTCTTGTCGACAAGAACGGCCAGCTGATCGCGTCAGCCGGCGATACGCGTGAGATCGATACCACTTCGCTCGCCTCACTTACCGCAGGTAACATTGCTGCAACGGGCGGCATTGCCCGCCTGCTGGGCGAGAAGGAATTTACGATCCTTTTCCACGAAGGAGAAAAAGACAACATCCATATATCCCTTATCGGCCAGAGGGTCATCCTGGTTGTTATCTTTGACAAACGGTCATCCCTCGGCCTTGTAAGACTCCGCGTCAAAAAATCATCAGAGGCGCTTGTGAAAATTTTTGGTGATATCACGAGCAAGGCTGAAAAAGAGAAGAGCGAAGGCAAACTCGATGAATCTCCTTTTGCTGAGATCAGCGATGAGGATATCGACAATCTGTTCAAGTAGGTGTGCTAATTAAGTGTCCTTTATAAACTACGCTTCCCGAGAGATCAACTGCAAGATCGTCTATTATGGTCCAGGCCTTTGCGGCAAGACCACAAATCTGCAGTATGTGTATAAGAAGACGAACCCTGATCAGAAGGGCAAGCTGATCTCGCTTGCTACCGAGACCGAGCGCACCCTCTTCTTCGACTTTCTTCCTCTTGCACTTGGCGATATCAAGGGCTTTAAGGTACGCTTCCATCTCTATACGGTCCCGGGGCAGGTCTTTTATGCGGCAAGCAGAAAACTGATCCTGAAGGGCGTTGATGGTGTTGTCTTTGTTGCTGACAGCCAGATCGAGAGGATGGAAGCGAACATCGAAAGTCTTGAAGACCTGCGGATCAACCTTGCGGAACAGGGATATGAGCTGGACAAGCTTCCTTACACGGTGCAGCACAACAAGCGCGATCTCTCAAATGTTGCTCCTGTCGAAAATATGAACAAACTTCTGAATCCCCGCAATGTTCCCTCCTTCGAGGGATGCGCTGTCACCGGAGTGGGGGTGTTCGAGACCCTCAAGAACGTGGCCAAGCAGGTCCTGATAGAACTGAAGAAGCACTATTAACCTTTTCCGAGTTTTTTCGAAATCTCTTCCGCAAAATCTGATAGGGAATCATCCCTCGCTCCTAAGACCACATACGTGTCATATTCACCAAAAACGTCAAAAACAGTATCCCTATCGATAACAGCAAGTGCATCCATGCCCGAGGCCTTTATGGGAGCCGCAATGTCCGCGCTCGAAATATCCTTTGCTGCCGTGCCGCCTGCATAAAAGATCGGCAGAACAATAAGCCGGTCCGTATCCCGCAGACGATCAATGAATGCTTGTATATACCCGTCCTTCATGAGCCTTGTCGGTCCGAACCCATGGGGCTGGAAGATATAGCAGACTTTTTTGCTGATCCCCTGCATGGTCTGCATAAGACTCTGGATCTTGTGAGGATTGTGGGCATAGTCGTCGATAACAAGATGCCTGCCGTTGTTGAGATGAATATCGAAACGTCTCTCAATGCCAATGAAATCCGGGAGCACAGCCGCAATCTCCTTCAGCGCTATGCCGGTTTCTGCGAGGAGTGCTATACAGGCAAGGGCATTATAAAGATTATGCCTGCCGGGAAGAGAGAGCATAAAGTCCTGTCCGTAAACACTGAACGTCGTATTCAAGGGGAGATACCGGATATCCACAGCCTGATAGTCAGAGGCTTTATCTATTGAAAAAGTGACAGCGTTTCTGATCTTGCAGAGTTTAAGATTCCAGTCATCTGCATTCAGGAGAACGATGCCTGAGGTATTGTCAGAAAGTATTTCGAACATCACGCCGGTCTCTGCAATAGCATGATGGTCAAGATCAAGATTCAGGAGAACAGTATGTTCCGGCAGGTAGTTTACAATACTGCCGTCAGACTCACAGGCTTCGATAACGAGCTGCTCAGAATTACTTGCCAGATAATTCCCGGGATTCTTCTCTGTCCTGAACTGCTTCACTCTGCCCCCGCCGATAAAGTTCGGCTGCATGCCGAGGCGATGCATAAGGAAGGCGAGCATGCCGGAGGTTGTGGACTTTCCACTCGTTCCGGCAATCGCGATTGTTTTGTATTCCGACACGATCTCAGCGAGGTATTCCGGCCTGGTTTTTATTAATAGGCCAATCTCCTGCGCCATCAGATAATCAGGATTCGACCGTTCAACCGCAGTGCTAAAGACCGCAAAGTCCAAGGTGCGATCAAAACCTTTACCATCCTGCGTAACTATCCTGATATGGTTTGCTTCCAATCTCTTTTTGACAGGGTGATCAGGGCAACTATCGAAAAGACGATCAGAGCCGATAACCACATGACCCCTATCCGCCATAAAACCGGCAATAGCTGATACGCCGCTGCCAGCGATGCCGGAAAAGAATATATTCAAGCGCACTTACTACTGTTTGCGGACAATGGCCTTCACACCCTGCTTGCCAAGAGCATCTGAGCCCTCAACCGCCTTCTTGTGACTGCTATAACTTCCAACGGTCACCCGGTACAGAGTCCTGTTCTGGGCATCTGCCACCTTCCTGATCACCGGCGTGAAGCCTTTCTGCCTGATCTTTTGGGCGACCGCTTTGGCATTCTTTTCATTTTCAAAAAGACCGGCCTGTACATAATAAGCCCCCTTTCCTTTTGGAGCAGCAAGATCCTCTTTATTAACAGCCGGTTTCGGCGATAACAACTTCTTCTCTTCCGGTTTTACGGCTGCTGCAGAAGCTGCTGTTTTTTTAGATTTCTCAGCCTCAGGCTTTTGAACTGGTTCTTTCCTGGCCTCCGGTTTTGGAAGGGACTCCTGAGGTTTCGCGTCCTTTGCCTGTGCTGTTTCAGTTTTTAGCGGCTCAGTCCTGACCGGTATCTCCGGGATCACATTTGGTTTTTCTGAAGGTATCGCAGCTGGTACCGGCGCAGGAACCAATGCAGGCTCAGGGAGGGTCTTGACGATCTGTTTTTCAGCAGGAGCTTGCTTGCTGCCGGCAGTAAAAAAGAAATATCCTCCGACACCAAGCCCGATCCCCACTACAATAGAAGCTGCAATCAGAAGTATTCGTCTGACCGGACTTGCCGGCTTTTCCTCTTCATAGGAGCGATCAACGTCATCTTCAGGAAAACTATCTTCTTCGTATTCCTCCTGTTGAGCTTTGCCCCTATCCCCGGACTTATTCAGTTCCTCTCCAAAGATATCAGATTCATCGGTGAACAGGTCCCTGTCTTTATCTTCTTTCCTGTCAAAAGGATTCTCTTTATCCGTCATATTGATTCCCCCTCTTTGGTCATTTCATTATATGGTTCCTCTGTAATAATCGGTCTGCCTCTTCTTCCTGAACAGGTTCGCCGACCGACTCGATGACAGATGCAGGCGCAGACTCCCCGGTCATCTCCTGAACTCAAGTTTCTTGATCTGTTGCTCCATATCAGAAATCTTTCCCCGCTGATTATACAGGATTATAAAGAAGAGAACATAACCGGCAATAGGGATAATGCTGAAGTACATAACGTAGGTTGGAAGCAGGGAATGCTGCAGGATCTCTACAAATTCAGACAGACCTGATTTCAGCGCAATGAAGATAACCGCACAGAAGAGAAAAATGAACTGCAGAAATTTAAGGAACTGCTGGATACTCCCTTCCTGGCCCCTGAGAGCATTAAGTTCCTTTTTCTTCAGATCAAAGACACAGCTCGCGCATTCCTTTCTGCCGGGCACACGGTGCCTTCTGCAGAGATTGCTCTTTTTACACCGCGGGCATACAAAGCTCTCCTGCTCGTGCACATAGTTATCGCAGACAGGACATCTTGTCATTACACTGCTTTCATCAACAAAATCTTTTTTTAAGCGTATTTTTTCCATATTAGCCGCCCCGTACAGACATAGGTTCACCCTTCTGTGCAGACCTGAAATCCTTCTGCCTCCGTATCAGATCCTGTTCCCTCGCCTCTTCAGGAACTTTCATGAATATTATATCCTCATTCCGTGCAGATACAAGCTCCTTCCTCTCTTCATCTTCCATTGTTTCGACAGGGAAAAGCTTCTCTTCAATGCCGGGAGAAAGGTATTCAACAGAATCCCCCCGGTCAAGTCTGTTTCTCAGGCCAACCTTTGCAAGTGTTCCCTTCTTTTCAAGAATGATGCCGACGAACTCATGGCTCATGCGATAGCTTTCGCCATCGAAATTATAGGCTTCGTCAGGCTGCCTGCCAAAAAACATGCCTGTGGTGTATCCGCGGCTGCTGAACATGGCGAGTTCTCTGGCCCAGCGGGGATTCACCTGATATGCATGATCGTCAGCGATCTGATCCATCGCCTCCCTGTAGACCTTGGTCACCCCGGAGACATAATTTATGCCCTTCATCCTGCCCTCGATCTTGAAGCTGTCAATGCCCGCATCTGCGAGCAAAGACAGATGTTCTATCATGCAAAGGTCTTTTGAGCTCAGGATATACGTTCCCCGGTCATCTTCGAAAACAGGGAAATGCTCGCCAGGCCGCTTTTCTTCCATCAGGGTATAACGCCACCTGCATGAGTTGGTGCATTCACCCGTATTTGCACTGCGCGATGCAAGAAAGCTGCTTATATAACACCGCCCTGAATAGGAAAGGCAGACCGATCCATGGACAAAGACCTCAAGTTCAACAGATACCTTCTCACGGATCTGTTGAATCTCATCAACAGAAAGCTCCCGGCTGAGGATAAGTCTTTTTGCTCCGAGATCCTGCCAGAAACGTGCAGATTCGGCATTCGTGATATTCGCCTGGGTGCTGATATGGATATCGATCTCCGGAGACTTATTTCTGCAGAGCCTGAAGACACCGGGATCTGAAAGGATGACCGCGTCGGGTCTCACGCCATTGAGGAGATCAAAATGCTCTTCCATGTCGCAAAGGTCCCTGTTGTGGGGAAAAATATTCATGGTCACATATGCTTTTTTGCCTTGCTCATGCACATAAGCCACCGCCTGACCAAGCTCTTCTCCCTGGAAGTTACCTGCCTTACCCCTCAGGCTGAAACGCGAGTCGCCGAGATAGACGGCATCTGCGCCATAGTGAAGAGCAGTTTTTAATTTTTCAAAGTCACCGGCAGGCGCGAGAAGCTCAGGCCTTTTCATGCGGGAGACCTATCTGCTGCCAGAGACCGCTTATGGCTCTTGATCGCACGGAGGGCAAGAATGTCGCAACGCTCATTTTCAACATGGCCATTATGGCCCTTTACCCAACACCATGTTATATCGTGGGGCTCAGCAGCCTTGAGGAGTCTCTCCCACAGGTCCCTGTTCATAACGTCTTTCTTCTGGGAATTCTTCCATCCTTTTTTTATCCAATCGTTGATCCACTCGGTCATGCCCTTCACCACGTAGCTTGAATCTGTGGTTATCTTCACCCTGCAGGGGACTTTTAGCGCCTCAAGGGCCGTTATTACACCCATAAGCTCCATCCTGTTGTTCGTGGTCATGCCTTCTGCATCTGAAAGCTCCTTCTCTTTTGCATCAGAGCGCAGAATCGCTCCAAAGCCACCCACGCCGGGATTTCCGCTGCACGCGCCATCAGAAAAAATCTCGACAAAGGGTACTTTTTTCTCTTTTTTCATGTTGTTATTTTACCCTTTTTCAGACCCTCATTGCCAAACGAAGATGTATTTTGACTTATTTATCCTCATTCTTTATCCTAATGCATGTCAGAAGATTGGACAACACTGCTCGTGACCTATGACCAGCTTGAGGCAGAGATGATTAAGGATCTGCTCGAAAGCGGTGACATCACGGTTGCGCTCAGATCTGCAAAAGTAAGTCCCTATCCGGTAAATGTCGGCAAGATGGGCGAAGTAAAGGTCATGGTGCGGTCGATCGATAAAGACGCTGCAGAAGAAGTTCTCAGAAAGTTTCGGGAAGAGGCCGGAAGCCTGGATGAGGAGTCAAGCTGAGCATGGCAGAGACTCTCGACGAACTGAAAAAGCAGGTCTTCTACGACATGCTGAATATCGTTGGGCGGGTATTCATCGCAGTAAGATACGGCAAGGATGTTGTCATCGGCAAGAGGGGTTTCCTGCCCGAGGAGAGGGAAAAAGGTCTTGTCCTCGTCTTCAATCAGAAGATGAACTTCACCTGGGATGATCTCGGCATTACAACAACCCTTGCTTTCGGCACAACGCCTGAAAAATGTTTCATTCCGCAGGAAAGCATCACTACTATATTCTCACCCGAGCTTAATGCCCAGTTCTCTGCCTTGTCTAAAGAGGGAGAAGATACAAGAGAACCACAGGCAAAAATGAAAGCTCCGGAGAAAAAGACCTCTGCAGATAAAAAAGTGATCAACGTAGATTTCAAGAAGAAAAAACAGTAACCGTTTTCAGCAATACGCCACTCAAAAATCTCCCCTCACCCCTCTTTGCCAAAGAGGGCCATGATACCTCCCTTTAGCAAAGGGAGGATAGGAGGGATTTAATAATTGTCTTCATGTTTTTGAACTGCCTTCTGCTTACTTTGTTATGCCCTCGGATGAAAGGTCTTGTATACTTTCTTGATCCTGTCGGTGGTTACCTTCGTGTATATCTGCGTTGTTGATATATCCGAGTGGCCAAGCATCTTCTGTAAGGACCTGAGGTCTGCGCCGCCCTCCAGAAGATGGGTTGCAAAGCAGTGTCTGATCGTATGCGGCGAAAGTTCAATGCCTGCCTGCCTGCCGATCGCCTTTAAGGTCTGCCAGAAGCGCTGCCGGGTCATGGGCCTCCCGTTCCTTGTCACAAACAGATAGGGGGACTGTCTCTTCTTCAGTATCCCCGGACGCTCCTTTTCAGAATAGGCCTTAATCTTCTCAAGGGCCCGCAGATTAACCGGAACAATACGCTCCTTTGATCCCTTGCCGAGCACTCTGATGAACCCTGCATCAAAATGAATATCCCCGATCTTAATGTTCACGAGTTCGCTCACCCTGAGACCCGAAGAATAGAGCAGCTCAAGCATGGAAGAATCCCTTAATGCGGTCTTGACTGAGAACGTAGCATCAAGCAGATCTTTTACATCAGATACGCTCAGGGCCTTTGGCACCCTCTCCCACTTTTTAGGTGTCTGCAGATTCTCGGTCGGGTCGTCCTGAATATCCTTTTCAAGAAGTAGGAACCTGTAGAAGGCTTTGATGGAGGAAATATATCTGCAGACCGTTGAAATGGTGTACCCATCGCTTCTCAACAGCTCAAGAAAATTCAGGACATCCGGCTTACCTGCCTTGACCGCTTTCCGTCCCTGACCGTTCATAAACAGGAGATATTTATTCAGGTCTGTTGCATAGGCGCTGACCGTGTTTCTTGAAAGGCCTTTTTCTACAGAAAGGTACGTAAGGAAGAGATCAGGCAACTCCGCAGGCAAGATATTCCTCTATCCCGGTTGCACGTCTCAGCCGCTCGTAAAGCATCGGTGCCATCTGCATAAGATTAACGGTATCTTCACGGTTGTAGCATATCAGGCGGTCAAGAGCTTCGGAAGATCCTGCCCTGGCCTGCTCCCACATCTTGACCGCATCATATCCATCGAGCCCCTGAACAGATCCGTCCCGCTGAATGCCGAAGTCATGTTCAAGCTTCTTCAGCCCTCCCTTGATGCCGAGCCTCTTGGCGGCAAAACAGAGATCAAAATGGGGCATCGGAAACTCTATGCCGCGAAACGTCTGCTGCAGAAAGGGGACGTCAAAGACTGCGCCATAAAAGGTTATGAGGCATTTATAGTTGCGGAGCTCCTCGTTGAGGGCCTCGGTCGTAAGGTTCTCTCCCCTGACAAAAGACTTATAATCATATCCGTCATAGAGACCGACCACCGTCACATAGCCGCCGCTGTTGTACTGCAGGCCGTTCGTCTCGATATCCAGACAGACGGCTTCCCCCCTGAATGCCTCAAAGAGCCGCCATTGCTCGCGACGCTGTACAGCCCTGCTGAAATAGGCCGCATTGCGGGTCTTCAGCGCAGACTGAAAACGGAAGAGACTCTCATCAAAGAGCCTCTTCCGTTCAGGACTGAATATCTGCAAATTATCTGCACCAATGAAGTCATCCCATGTCAGGATGCCTTCCTTCCAGAGCTTTTGCTCTTTCTTCTCGCCAATACCGTCAAGGATGCAGAAACTGTTTTCTATCATTCATTACTTCTTTCCCGAAGCAGCAGGCATCGATGCCGGTGCTGATGATGCAGAGGATTTTCTCTCGTCCATGCTGTTGAAGATCTTCATGCTTTTTACCGAAGATGGATCAGCCTTGGAACTGTGGCACATGCCGCAGAAATCTCCCATTTTCGCACCACGGGCTGTATCCACTCTGAGATATTTATGGTTCGGATTGGATGGATGAGGATCGTGACAGCCAACGCACTCGAGCTTGCCCTCCCTCAAGAGCATATCAGGCACATTTGCCACCTTTGCATTCGGCGTCACATTAAACGGATGACTGTGGTTCGCTTCAATCGGTGCAATACCCATCCCGCCCTTTTCTATGGTCTCATGGCAGCCGAGACAGAGCGCGGTCGTGCCGGAAAAAGGCTGTTTTGTCCTCGCATTCATCGCTTTCTTGTTGGGCTCTACAGCAAAAATAAGTTCACCCTTTGCCGTATGAATGCCATGGCATCCAACGCAGTTCAGTCCATCATGAGCCCCGGCAGCAAAGACAAATGCCGGCACAGCAAGAACAGCGATAACAACCCCCAAAACTCTCAACAAACCCATATGCATCTCCTCCTTGAAAAAAGTTTCTTTATTATACTGAATGGCGCCATGATCTTGCCATTAATTCTGCGATTGCATGTAACTCTTCAGTTAATCGCGGAAGAATCATAACCCCTCCTCACCTCCTCTTGAGGTAAGAGGGGGAAGGCCAACAGCAGGTGCTTTAGGCAGGGCGTTATGATCCCTTGTCCACTGAAGCCGCTGTGTCATCTGCCGTCTCCATACATTGCACTTACTTCGGCCGTATAGGAGCCGTCGGCATTGTATATAAAGAGAGGCCTTTCGATCCTGGCGCCTGGCCTGGACTCCTTGACCGCCTCGATCAGAACGATCTTGGACCCTGCGCCAGGATCATTATGGACAAATCTGATCCTTTTTGGTTCAAGACGGCAGGATCTGAGGGCATCAAATGCTTCAGGAAGCCTTTCAGGATGGTAGATCATAAAGAAACGCCCCTTTGCCTTAAGCAGATATGAGGCGGCCTCCGCAAGCTCTTTGATCTTGAGTGCCAGTTCATGCCGGGCAATGGCCCTCTCCTGGCCGATACTGAGCTTTCCTGTTGCCGGTTTTCTGAAGGGTGGATTTGATACCACAAGATCCTGGGTCATGGGATCACAGTTCTCCTTTAGATGCCTGATATCAGAAAGAACTGCCGTCACTCTCTCGTCGAGATCGTTGATCGTGACATTCTTCACTGCCAGGCGGTACAGAGACTGCTGCAGCTCGACCAGAGTGACTTTGGCCTTTGGATATTTACGGGCAAGGAGCAGCCCTATGATGCCGGAGCCGGTCCCCAGATCAGCAATATTCCTTGCATAGCGCATATCAACAAAGGTATACAGAAGAACGGCGTCGACCGAGAAACGATACCCTTCCTTATTCTGATAGACCTTTATGTCCCGGATACCGTCAAGCGTTGTTTCCATTATCATCTTCCCGCCAATACCACGGAGACGTCAGGGAACGCATCGATAACAAGATCAGCATCCTGAAGAAGACTGACATCCCGGAAACCATAGGTCACGGCGCAGGTCATGGTACCTGCTGCCTTGCCTGCCTCGATATCAACGTTGCTGTCTCCAACGATCACTGTTTCTGCAGGCTGGCAACAGAGCATATCCATCACCTTCATAAGCGGTCCTGGAGAAGGCTTTTTCTCACCAACACTATCGCTTCCGAGCACAGCATCGAAATACTGCAGAAGCCCGAGTTTCTCAAGTACCATCCTTGAGAGGAATTCCCTCTTGTTCGAGATCACGGCTTTTCTGTAGGAAGACAGATCTTTCAGCGTCTCGGCAACCCCGGGATAGGGCACGGTAAAATCGACAAGGTGATCTGAATAATGGGACATGAACCTGTCAAGGACCAGTGATTGAAAGTCACGGCGGTCAGGTCCCAGCAGATTTTCTATGAGTTTTGTAATGCCTTCGCCGACAAGACTTCTCGTCTGAGCTGCTGTCAGTTTCTTTATCGCACAGGGCTCGATGGCATAATTCAGTGCATTGGTAAGATCCATACTCGAATCGACCAGCGTTCCGTCAAGGTCAAAAATGATCAGCTTCAGCATAACGTATGGATTATACCGGAATAGCACGCGTTGTTGCAGGTGAATTGCCAGGTTTCAAAACTTCCTAACTATCAATCTATAGATTTATTTTATTGGTAAATTATAATTATGAATATGGTAAGATTTCGTGTTTATTGATATCAAGACAGGGAACAGAAAGGAGGCATTCAGCAGCACCAGTGTTTCGCTCAAAAACAGGAGAAAATATCATAACACAGGGGAATCAAATGAAAAAAACGTTGACCATTCTTTTAGCAGTAGCACTCCTCTCGTCAGGATACCTTGCCTTTACCGCATCAGGCGTCTTCTCACAATCTTCTGTAATGGCTTCAAAAAAGAATTACGCAGCAACGATGTATATAGCAGGCATGGGCGGACACTTTGCCAAGGCTGATATTGCGATCGATCCGAACAATGCTGATGATCCGATCAAAGTAACGGCTCTCGACAGGGTTGTTATCGGCGACAAGACAACGCATCCCACGCACGATGCCCGCATTGATGTGAACGATCCGAATATACTCTTCTGGTCAACCTACACACTTGACCCCAACAAAAAAATGCATGTGGGCAAGACCGACCTGAAGACAGGCAATGTTATCCTGGATGTCGCACTGGACCCTGACAAGAGGGCGCCCGGAGAAAAACCGCCCTTGTATTGCGCATCAGGGCAGTCAAAGAAATATTATATGCCGGTCTTTATGGGCGCTGAGGGATTCATCGATATCTTTGACAAGAAGACTCTGCAGCACAGGCACCGCATGTTCGTGAGCGATATCGGCTATTCTCTTGGATCGTATGTATTTGTCCACGGCATCAACTCAAATGACATGAAAAAATTCATCATTTCAATAAACCAGAAGGGCGAGGACGGAAAGGCGAACGGCAAGGTTGACTTCATCCTTGTAGATCTGCCCTCTCTTGAAAAGGGGAAATGGAAGGTTCTGAAGAAGAACACTCTGACCGGCGAGCCAGGCAAGACCATCACCTTCAGACAGTTCTTCAGCAAAAATGATAGGTATATCTTTGAATCTGCTGGCGATCGCTTCTGGCTTATAGACGCCAGGACCCTCAAGCTTGTTGACGAAAAGATGACCGTTGGCCAGAACCACGACGCAATGCCGACTTCAGACGGCAAATATGCGGTTCTTACACTCAGGACCAATACCGAAGGCTGTGACGCTGACGGCAAGGCCATCGCAGGAAAGACCATTACCGATGGGACCCTCCAGGTCTATGACGTCGATGCCAGGAAAGTAATCGGCAAGACCGTCTCTGTCTGTGTGGACTGCCATAAGGGCATTGGTCTTGGCGACAAGAGCGCCATCCTCTGCGGCATAGACGGCAACTGGAAGAAATAAGTTATTGCGGGCAATGCAGAGGATAAACTGCATTGCCCGTCTGCATTCCCTCTATCTTTCCGATCCTTCCCTTTATTTGGCAGGTCAGCACAGGATGGTGCTCATGCGATTATGATACAATTTAGGAAGTAAGGGGAGGATCCATATGATCGTCGGCATTCCAAAAGAGATAAAAAAAGAAGAATATCGGGTGGCCATCACATCTGCCGGAGCTGCAGAACTGAAAAAGAAAGGTCATACGGTCCTCATCGAAAGCGGGGCAGGAGCAGGCAGCGGATTTTCTGATGGCCAGTATCTGCAGGCAGGTGCTGATGTCCTTGACCGGGAAGCAGTCTTCGCCGGGGCAGATCTTATCGTAAAGGTCAAGGAACCCCTTGCACCAGAATATGACTTTCTCAGGGATGGTCAGGCTCTCTTCACGTACCTGCACCTTGCACCGAACAGGGAACTCACAGAAGTTCTCCTGAAAAAACATATCGCAGCTTTTGCCTATGAAACCCTTGAGAAGGACCATACGCTTCCCCTGCTCATACCGATGAGCGAGGTTGCCGGCAGAATGGCTCCTCTTATGGGAGCGTTCTTTCTTCAAAAGTTTCATGGAGGAACAGGCCTGCTTCCTTCCGGCATAGAAGGCGTCAGACCGGCAAAGGCTGTCATTCTTGGCGCAGGCGTTGTCGGGACAAATGCGGCTCGCACGGCTTACGGCATTGGCATGGATGTGATTGTTCTCAACAGGGGCATCGAACGGCTCCAGAAGATCGATGAGATGTTCATGGGCAGGGTAAAGACTCTTTCTCTCACCAGCGGAAATATTCAGCAAGAGATTAAAGATGCAGACATTGTTGTCGGTGCGGTGCTGATACCAGGCGGGAAAACTCCTGTTCTCATAAGCAGGGAGATGCTCAAAACCATGAAAAAGGGAGCGGTGATCGTTGATGTTGCCATTGACCAGGGAGGCACTGCAGAGACCTCCAGACCTTCAACTCATGACAAACCGGTCTATGAAATCGACGGTATAATCCACTACTCGGTCGCAAATATGCCGGGAGCGTATCCGAGGACCTCAACATTGGCGCTGACCAACGCCACCCTGCCCTATATCAAGATGATAGCTGATATAGGCATTGAGAAAGCATCAGACAATCCTGTTCTGATAACCGCCTTAAATACCTATGACGGCAAAATAGTGCATCCGGTGATTGCTGCGGCCATGCATACAAACAAAAAGGGCTGACCATCAGGTTAGCCCTTTTACCCTTGCCGAATCTATACTGTTTATTTCATTCTTCTGACTTCTGCTATCTGCATCCTGGTCACAGCCCGCTCGATTGCAGCCTCTGCCCTCTTGAAATCTATTTCTTCAGCCTTCTTGAGCCGTTCCTCAGCCCTCTTCATGGCTGCCTTTGCGCGTTCGATATCGATCTCATCAGACCGTTCAGCACTGTCAGCAAGGATGAGTACCTTGTCCTGACCAACCTCTGCATATCCCCCGTTCACAAAGAAGATCTTCATCTCATTCCCTGTTTTGCAGGTGAGCATGCCGATCTTGAGGATCGTCACAAAAGGCACATGACCGGGCAGAACACCAAACTCGCCCTCACTGCCGGTCGCCGTTACTTCATCTATCTCTTCGCTGAAGACGAGACCCTGTGGCGTCACTATCTCAAGAAGAAGCTTTCCCTCAGCCATTCTTACCTCGACCAGCCCAGCTTCCGTGCATTGTCTTCAACTTCTTCAATGCCGCCGCACATGTAGAATGCCTGTTCAGGGACATCGTCATACTGTCCGTCAACAACTGCTTTAAAACCCTTGATGGTATCTGCGACCTTTACATATTTTCCTGGTCTGCCGGTAAAGACTTCTGCAACGCTGAAGGGCTGACTCAGGAATCTCTGTATCTTTCTTGCCCGTGAGACTATCAATTTGTCGTCTTCAGAAAGTTCTTCCATACCAAGGATCGCAATGATGTCCTGAAGTTCCTTGTACCTTTGAAGAATTTTCTGTACGCTCCGTGCTACCGCATAGTGCTCCTCACCGATAACCTTGGGATCAAGGATCCGCGATGTCGAGTCCAGGGGGTCAACAGCCGGATAGATACCCAGTTCTGAGATCTGCCGTGAGAGAACAACGGTTCCGTCAAGATGAGTAAATGCTGTCGCAACAGCAGGATCGGTCAAGTCGTCAGCAGGAACGTAGATCGCCTGCATGGAGGTGATTGCGCCCTTCTTGGTGGTCGTGATACGCTCCTGAAGGATACCCATGTCAGTACCAAGTGTCGGCTGATATCCGACAGCAGAAGGCATTCTTCCAAGAAGCGCTGAAAGCTCAGCGCCGGCAAGCGTATATCTGAAGATATTATCGATGAAGATCAGAACGTCCTGGCCCTCATCACGAAAATACTCTGCTGCGGTCAGCGCAGTAAGTGCAACTCGTGCTCTTGCTCCGGGCGGCTCGTTCATCTGACCGTAGATGAGGGAGACTTTCTCAAGAACGCCTGAATGCTTCATTTCGCCATACAGGTCATTGCCTTCACGGGTTCTCTCGCCGACACCGGCAAAGACCGAGACGCCGCCGTGCTTCATGGCGATGTTATGGATCATCTCCATGATAACAACGGTCTTGCCTACACCTGCACCGCCGAACATACCCATCTTGCCGCCTCTGACAAACGGGACCAGAAGGTCAAAAACCTTAACACCGGTCTCGAACACCTGTGTGACAGGCTCCTGAGATGCAAAATCAGGCGCAGGACGGTGAATAGGAAGCCTTTTCTCAGATTTGACAGGCCCCAGTTTATCAACAGGGTCGCCGACAACATTCAGGATCCTTCCGAGTGCACCCTTGCCTACCGGCACGGTGATCGGCAGTCCTGTGTCCACTGCTGCCATACCTCTTACAAGGCCGTCAGTCGCCTGCATGGCGATCGTTCTGACCTTGTTGTCGCCAAGGTGCGAAGCAACCTCAAGCGTGAGATCAAAGTCAGGGATACCTTTAGATACATCACCCTTCTGTTCGACCTTGATCGCATTCAGGATATCGGGCATATGGCTTTCGAATTCGACGTCCACGACAGCGCCGATAACCTGCGAAATCTTACCTGTATTGTTGCTCATGCTTGTACCCCCGGGTGTATAGTCATTTAATTTATCCTTGCCTTTATCCTTTTAGGGCTTCAACGCCGCCCACGATGTCCATAAGCTCCTTGGTAATCGTTGCCTGGCGTGCCTTGTTATACTGAAGCGAAAGTTTCAATATCATCTCATTGGCGCTCTTTGTCGCATTCTCCATAGCAGACATCCTCGCAGCCTCTTCCGACGCCTGAGACTCAAGGAGCGCCCTGAATATCTGTATCTCAACATTCTTCGGAACGAGTCGGCTGAAGATCTCTTCTTTTGTCGGCTCATAGATGAAGTTAAACACCGGCAGGACATCTTCTGCAGCCGCGATAGGTGCAAGAGGAAGAAGCCGGGAGATCGAGATCTTCTGAGCGACCACTGACTTGAACTCGTTGTATACTACAATTACTTCGTCAACCGTCTCATTGGTGTAGCTTTCGATGATATCGGCCGATATCTCCTGGGCATTGGCATAAGAGATCTTTCCCGAGATGCCGGTCCAGGAATTTCTGAGCTCAACATTCCTTCTCTTGAAATAGTCCTTTGCCTTCCTGCCAACAGCACTGATCGTCACATTGAACCCTTCAGCCCTGAGTTCGGCGATATGCAATGTAGCGGCCTTGAGGATATTGGTGTTGAAGGCGCTGCAGAGCCCCCGGTCGCTTGTGACAACAAAGACCTCAATATTCTTTCTCGGTCTCACCGCAAGGAGAGGATGAACTTCACCTTCAAGGCTGCCGGCAAGGCCTGAGAGAATGGTATTCATCCTCTCAGCATACGGCCTGAGCTCGAACATCCTCTGCTGCGCTTTTCTGAACTTGGCAGCAGCAACCATCTTCATGGCCTTGGTGATCTTGCTGGTGCTCTGAACAGCCTTTATGCGTCTTTTTATGTCGCGTAATGTCGCCATTTATCAGCTCCTAGCTTTCAGCAAATAGCTATCAGCTTACAGAAAAAAATGTTTCTGCTTATCGCTAATAGCTGACTGCTAACTGCTTTTGTCACGCCTGAAATCCTTTTTTGAAGTCCTCGATAGCCTGTGTCAGCTTTGCCTTGAGGTCATCATCAATCGCCTTTTTGTCTCCCAGCTCCTTCATGACATCTGCCTTACGGTCATTCATGTACCGGAGGAACTCCTGTTCAAACTTTCTGATTGCCTCAACAGGGACATCATCAATGAACCCCTGGGTAGCAGCAAAAAGAACCGCAACCTGCTCGACCATGGACATGGGAACAAACTGGCCCTGCTTCAGGAGCTCGACCATTCTCTTGCCTCGTTCGATCTGTGCAAGCGTTGATTTGTCAAGATCGCTGCCGAACTGGGCAAAAGCAGCAAGCTCCCTGAACTGCGCGAGGTCAAGCCGCAGCGTTCCGGCAACCTGTTTCATTGCCTTTGTCTGTGCAGCGCCGCCGACCCGGCTGACCGAAAGACCGACGTTAACTGCCGGACGCACACCTGCATAGAAGAGTTCAGGCTCAAGATAGATCTGGCCGTCTGTGATCGAAATAACGTTGGTCGGGATATAGCCTGAAACGTCGCCTGCCTGCGTCTCGATGATCGGCAATGCAGTAAGAGATCCGGCACCGAGCTCATCAGAAAGTTTTGCCGATCTTTCGAGCAGTCTGGAATGGAGATAGAAGACATCGCCGGGGAATGCCTCACGTCCAGGCGGCCTTCTGAGCAGGAGTGAAAGCTGCCGGTATGCTGTTGCCTGTTTGGACAGATCATCGTATACGATCAGGGCGTGCTTGCCGTTGTCCCTGAAATATTCACCCATGGCGCAACCGGTATAGGGCGCAATGTACTGAAGCGGGGCCGGATCGCTGGCAGTAGCTGAAACCACGATCGTATGCTCAAGCGCGCCGTTCTCTTCAAGAATCTTCACAAGACGGGCAACGTTTGACTGCTTCTGGCCGATTGCCACATAGATACAGGTCACATCCCCGCCCTTCTGATTGATGATCGCATCGATAGCAACTGCGGTCTTGCCGGTCTGACGGTCGCCGATGATCAGCTCACGCTGTCCCCTGCCGATCGGGATCATGGCGTCAATGGCCTTCAGGCCGGTCTGGAGCGGTTCATGGACCGACTTCCTCTCGATAATGCCCGGAGCAACAACATCGACTATGCGCATCTCAGATGTGTTGATCGGACCTTTTCCATCAATAGGCTGACCGATAGCATTCACAACGCGGCCGCGTAGCGCTTCTCCTGCAGGAACAGACATGATCCTGCCCGTCCGCTTTACCACATCACCTTCGTGGATCAGGGAGTCCTCACCGAACAGAACAGCGCCGACAGCATCTTCTTCAAGGTTAAGGGCCATGCCCATAACGCCATTGGGGAACTCGAGAAGTTCTGATGCCATACACTTGTCAAGTCCGTAGATCCTGGCAATACCGTCGCCGACAGAAATGACCGAGCCGACTTCGCTCACGTCAACCTTCTTCTCAAAGTCAGCTATCTGTTTCTTCAGCAGTTCACTTATTTCATCAACCTTAATTTCCATCAAATCACCCCTTTATAAGCTCATCTTTTAATAGTCTGAGTTGGCCTTTTACACTGCTGTCATACATCGTGCTTCCCACCTTGACCAATATGCCGCCAAGGAGGGACGGGTCGATCACGTACTCAAGATCAACATCCCGGTCAAGCAGCCTTTTTAAAGAAACCTTAAGCCTCTCTTCGTGGCCTTTCGACACCTCAACCGGCGTAAAGACCACTGCCTTGGCCTGCTTCTTCTTCTCCAGATATATGGCTGTAGCATTCTTTACGATCTCTGAAAGCGCTGCAACCAGCCTGTTTTCTGTAAGGTATAGAACAAATTTAACCACGTTTTCCGAAAGCTTTGCCTTTTCAGCGATCTTCCGGATAGCACCTTCCCTTTCTGTCTGGGAAAATCCCGGGTTCAGAAGAAGGCTCCTGACCGGGTCGCTGCTGTTCATCAGTTGTTCAACGGCAGTGAGTTCCGACAGCGACTGCAGGGCCGCATCCATACCCACTACATTGATGAACATCTTTGCATAACGTTTTGCCTGTTTGACCGGTTTCAATTCTTGCCCTCTATTTTCAGAAGAGATTCTTCAAGCAGTTTGATCTGCTCCTCTTTTGTAAGCCTGTCCTTCAGTTTCTTCTCGGCAAGTTCCATGGCAATACCGACCGCTTCCTGCTTGATCGTCTCTTTCGCCATCTTGACCTCGAAATCGATATTGTTCTTTGTCTGTTCGACGATTCTTTCTTTCAGCCTGGAGCCTTCCTCGATGATGCGCACCTTTTCCCGCTCCCCGGACTCTTTGGCTGCCTTGAGGATCTCTTCCAGTTCTTTATCCTTGATCTTAAGCCGTTCTTCAACCTGGGCAAGGGCTTTCTGCGCAAGTTCTTTTGCCTCGCGAGCCTCTTTCAGCGACTGTTCGATCAGTTCAGTCCTCTTTCTGAAAAAGCCTTTGATGTCCATCATTTTCATCAGAAAAACGAGAAGAGCAACAAGGATAAGGAAATTGAGAATAGCGGGAGTATAGGTAGCGAGCAGCGATTTTGGCGCCTCTTCACTGCCGCTCGCAAAAACCGGTGATGAGTGAAAAGTGATAAGTAATGAGTAACAAACAGAAAGAATTACATTTCTGAAGTTCCGAAAGCTGATCGCTAATCCCTGACTGCTGACGGCTGATTGCTGAAAGCTGACGGCTAACTGCTGACTGCTATTTCTCATGCCTTCACCAACTTCCTGACGATCTCTTCTGAGAATTTCTCCGCATCAGCCCTCAGTGTATTCTTGGCCTTTTCAGTCTCGGCCTTCAGTTCCTCCCGCGCCTTCTGGAGCATCGCAGCAGCCTGCGCCTCAGCTTCTGCCATGGACATCTTTTGACTGTTCAGGCCCTCTTCCCTGAGCTTTTCAAAGGCATCTTTTGCCTTGTGTCTGGCCTCAGAGAGCTCTTTGCTCATCTTTTCGAGACCCTCTTCTTTCTTTCTGTCCATCTCCTTTGCCGCATCAAGGGAACCCTTCACAGAACTTTCCCGTTCCTTGAACAAGGCAAGCAACGGTCGGAATAGAAGGATATTAAGAATATAGACAAGGACAAGGAAATTGATGAGCAAGACGATCAGCCATTTTAACTCAATATCAAGCATTGCTTCCCCTTGGATTGATTTTTGGTGAAAAGCTTAGAAAGGTTATCACAGGCCCATTTTTGTTGTCAAGAAATATTGCAGTAATAATAAGAAGTTAGCCATTAAATTATCTGCAATCAACAATTAGAAAAACTTATTGAGTGTATAAAGACGGCGATATTGAAAGAGATTATTTTCTAACGGCGAGTCTGTCCATGATCTTTTTCATCTCTTCCGGCATCTCACCCTTCATATGCTCTTTCAGGTAGGAATTGTTAGCAATGATTTTCGTCACCTTGATCATGAACTCCTGTTTTTCCGGCGACAGTTTTTCAAGGTTCCTGAGCTTATCCATATAGAAATTCTTCGAGGCAAGCCCAAGCTCGTTCCGCACCTCGTCAAGCGTCATCGCCGTCGGCTTCACAACCGGCTCTACGAGATTGTATTTACTGTAATCAAACACCTCGACATACGGTTTCAGCAAGGGATAGATCTCTGAATACGGCCAGGGAGCTATCGCAAGAAAAAAAGCAAGGTCAGGATTGTAGAATTTCGCCAGTTCGACGGTGTTCCTGATCTTCTCTATGGTATCGTCAGGCATGCCCAGAACAAATGAGGTCTCAGAAACAATATTATGCTTATTGATCAGATCGAGCGCCTTCTTGGACTGCTCAACCTTAATATCTTTCTTGAATATGTCAAGAGCTTCCTGCGTCGTAGCCTCAACACCAACATAGATGTGATCGATCAATGCCTTTTGATATTTCCACATGATATCCTCATCACGGAGGATGTCATCAACCCTCGTCTCCATGAGGATCTTGGTGCCGACCTTTCGCTCGATCAGGAGATCGAGGATCTTTTCCCAACGTTCCCTTTCGAGTGTCGGTGTCTCATCAGAGATCATAACCACATTGACGCCATAGGTATCTCTCAGATATTCAAGCTCTCCAACAAAGTTCTCCGGGCTCCTGCCGCGCCAGTTCCGCTGCCAGAAGAGCTGCTGGGAACAGAAACTGCATTGCTGGCTGCATCCCCGTGAAGAGCTGACAATGGCCAGACGCGAATTCTCCATCGTCCGATAGGTGTAGATAGGCCAGTCAACAAGGTCCCAGGCAAGAGGAAGTGCATCAAGGTCCTTGATATATCCGCGTGAGGGGGTGACGACAAGTTTCCCGTTATCGAGATAGACGATGCTTTTTACTGCTGAGATATCTCCACCCGAGTTCAGGGTATCAAGAAGGTCGACCAGCGTTTCCTCCCCTTCTCCCCTGACAATATAATCAATAGTATCAGCATGGTCCCTGAACAACTCTTCATAGCAGAATGTGGGGTGCACATTGCCGATAACCGTAATGATCTCCGGGTTTATTTCCTTGGAGAGCTTCAGCACCTTAAGTGCCTCAACGATCCCCGCCGTAAAAGCAGTTGTAGCAACAACATCAGGCTTCTCAGCTTCGATCCGTTTTCCTATCGTTTCAAGCTTGTGCCAATGGCTCATGGCATCGTAATAAACTGGGTCATATCCCCCAGCCCTGAGGCTTCCCGCGATATAGACAAACCCGACATTCAGCCAGACTCCGGCAGATTCAACAACACCGGCGTGATACGGAGGCGTTATAAGCATGACTTTAGAAATCTTTTTCATAGTCTTTATATTAAGCAATTTTAGTACCATCGAGCAAGCTAAATCTGTGAGTTATTTAATGAAATTAAGCCGGTATGCCCTGTGAGAGTAACAGTTCTGTCTGATAGCTGAATGCTGACAACCGACTGATTGCCACCGATGATTGATCAGAAAGTCATTGAATACTGCCACCAAATGCCGAGTCCGAAAACAGTGAGGAGAACTATATGTTTGATCATGAGCAGCCGCCTTCGTTTTTTCTCTGCTTCAGGCCCATAGACATTATCAACATAGGTAAATGTCCTGCCTGCACCCGTGGCAAAGACCGTGATCACGCAGACAATGCCGGTCCAGAACAGCTGCTTTTTTAGACCAAGAATAATGATACCGACCTCTGAGGAAAAGACCTGACTGCTCAGCCAATAGATGCCGATAACTGTTGCCGCATAGCAGCCGGCGGCAAAGTCATGGACAAATCCGATTATTATGGTCAAAGCTTTTTTCATAATTTCAGGTCTCTATAGTTATTACTGCATTCAAACAATGCTATTTACCTCTCAGATCAACATGTCTTCCATGTTACGCATTCTTTTTTTCATAAGAGATCTCCCCGGGAAAGATAGGGCAGAACAAGGGAGCCGTCTTCTAATATGGCAGGGGGAAACTTCTCTGTCATATGTCTGTTTTTCATCATCAACAACTGGACCTTCTCCGGATCGCGCGGCTTTCTTCGCCGTCTGCGCGGCCGCTGCCCCGCAAGACGCCTTTCAAGCATCAAAGCTGTTGCTATACTTCTCAGCTCTGCATATTCAATTTCCATATCTTTTAGTCCCTGTTATTTATTGCCCGTTTTGCCGTCGCCAAGCAATCCATCCAGTTCCGGATCGGCAATCTGCAGAAGCTCCTGTTTAACAACATCCAATGAGCGAATCATGGTAATAGTATAGCAAGACTGAGGACTTATGGGTTAAGTAAGGCAAGTCCCAAAGGGAAAGGGGATTATGATGCACCTGATGGATGATCTGGAATCGAGAGACAGCAACAATAAAAGGAGAACCTATTAGGGTTCTCCTTTTATTGCAATGAATTCCTCAAGAGTGCTGCTACTACCTCAGGCGCAATCCAACATCACCACTGTCATTTGCAATAGTCGTGTCAGTTGCAGCAGTCTGCAAAATTCCATCCGGACCCGCTGATATAATCCAAACAGGAGGTAAAGGAGTCGCAGTAGACAAAAGTGCATCCACATTCATCAAATAAGAGTTTCCCCAAGGATCTTTATTGACAGTCGCCATATAAGGCCCCTTCCACGTATTTGGCCAACATCCAGAGTCATCAGCATTCAGCACGCTATCAAAAGATCCCATGGAATTTATCACCCAACCACCTCCTGAAAAAGTCGGCAAGGAACCATCCCCTTTCATCAGTGTCATAGCATTATTACAAACACTCGTTACAGGCCAGTTCCCCGTATCTTTCTTTAAAACAATAAGCGCAGTAGAAATAGACCTGACATCAGCCGCAGCCCTTGAAATCTTTGACTCGTCAATCTCCTTAAAGATCAGCGGAACCAAAATGCCTGCCAGAACCGCAATAATACCTGCGACAACAATAACCTCGATCAAGGTAAAACCTTTCTGCTCCCTCAGCTTCATAAAACCCTCCTCCTACAGTATTTTTATGACATCCGATAATTTCATCTCTAATTGTTAGTTATATCACACTATAGGATTGTGTCAAGCTTTCTTTTCCTGGAAATTCCGGAAAATGATCCCCTGGCATTAGGTATTTTATGGTTTAGAATTCCCCGTCGGTCGCTTTTTCATTTTTCCCACCCCTGGTTTTTCCGACTTGAGCCCGGCAGGATGATCCTTCAATGCCTGTTTTTCGGCCTCGCTCTTATACCAATCCAAAGGTCTGTCAGTCTGATCCTTGAATGCGTTCAGCGATTCGTCCCTCAGTTCGGCAGCCTCAGCATCTGCCTGCCCAACCAGAATTTCATCAACAACCTGGGGGCAGGAGGCTACAGAACCAGGTCTCGCCTCTATCTCTTCGCGCACGCTCGGCATCACCTTCGGGTCCTTAGCCATAGCCATCTTCAGTTCGATCGAAAAGTTCACATATCGCTCGAGCATCCTGAATACTGCCGAGTCGCCCATCGGACTTCCTGCATTCTCATCAGGCAGGGGTGAAACCTTGCCATTCTCGATCTTGGCTCGCCCCACCATTTCACAGCCTGTTCCATTGTCAGTCGTGTATCCGAGATTATCAGTGATCACCGCAAGAACAGTCGGAATATTGGCCAGATCCCAATGCGCAAGAAGCCCAATCTCTCCATCGGGCAGAGGTTTAAGGTCGTCAATGCTCATGGCCAGGACTCGTGACCACGGCGGCACCGGCCTTGTACGCTGGCGCTTCGGCAGTCCTTTCACATGGCGGCGGAGAGAATCATCGAACAGATTTGTAGCAGTCTCTGCTTCACCCAGCACGTTCACACAGTGCGTCCCCGGAATGCCGAATATTTCCTGAACCATTGCATAGTAGTCGTCACGGGTAAAAACTCCAAACCTGTTCCTATAGCCCCCGCCGTCACAGATGCGACTTCCGGGCGGAAGACAAAACTTCATTTTCTTTCTGCGGCACGCCTGGAAGAAATAGATATACGCCGAGGTCGCGCCTATCAGCGCGATAGGTACACCAGAAGCTTCTGATTCGCGCAGGGCCTTCAACAGGGCGTTTATATGTATGCCGGATTTGCCGAGAAGGAACTGGCTGTCCTCTGTGCCAAAGGCGCGGCGCGTCTGGTCCATGCCGATAGCCATGCCCATGGAAGGCGCCATTTCAGGGCTCGGCGCCAGGATAAGAATGCGGCAGCGTCGCTCTTTCTCGAAGTCCGGGAAGAGGTAGGACTGGGTCATCATTCTGTTCGCCCCAAAGACAAGGCGTTTGCCGTCTTCGTCGCGGAAGATACGTCCCCTCTGTGTAAGGCTGGTCGTTCCACCAGTAAGACAGGCCATAACCGACTGCTCAAGCGGGAAGGAAGCGACCAAGTGGGTCTTAAATACATCATTGTAAACCATCGGAACGTCTTGCCAACGGTCAATGTCACCGGGCCTCACATTCTTGGCCTCACAAAACTCATGAAAAATAGGGTTTGCAGCGTATTGAAGTGCAAACATCCTGAGGCAGTAGTCATTGAATACGGAGTCAGAGATCTCAGCATCCACACCAGCCTCAATGAACTTGATCACATCCTCGGTGAGACGATGGCGCTCTGCCTCAGCCTCAGAGGGGTTCAGCGGAGTAAATGGCTTCTTGGACATAGAGAAACCTCCTTAATTGGCTATCAGTTTTCAGCTCTCAGCTTGCAATGCATCTCTCAGAAGCATACGAAACCGAAAAAATATTAAGCAATATGCATGCCCCAAGCCAGGAAATCGAACACCAAAATATTTATTGTGATTTCAGCTCATTACATTCAAAGACCTAAATAATATCCGATTTTGCAAACGCTTCTTTGCACACTATTAGGGCACAACTGCCTAAATAGTGTGCACTTCCACACAGTTATTTTGTCTGTACTGTTCGAGCATAGGGTAATCATCAACTCAGGATGATTACCTTGGCATGTCACGCTCTCCTTTTGTTAGTATAACTGCATATCAGAATAATTGACACAGCCCGTACAGCGTATAAGAAAAAAACAGCCAGCATTACAGAAGGTGCATATGATTCTCGGAAAGAAACTGATCATAATAATGCCTGCATATAATGCGGCCCTGACGCTCAGAAAGACTTATGAGGAACTGCCGCATGAGTATGTGGATGAAGTAATTCTCGTTGACGATGCATCGAAAGACGCGACGCTCAAACTTGCAGGAGAACTGGGCATCAAGACCATCATCCATCCGGAAAACAGGGGATATGGGGGAAACCAGAAAACCTGCTACCGTGAGGCGCTCAGGCATGGGGCTGACATTGTCGTTATGGTCCATGCAGATTATCAGTATTCGCCGAGACTCGTGGCTGCAATGGCCAGCATGATCGCCTCAGGGCATTACGACATTGTCCTCGGATCGAGAATATTAGGCGGCATGGCCCTCAAAGGCGGTATGCCTCTCTATAAATACATTGCAAACAGGCTGCTTACACTGCTTGAAAACGTGGCGCTTGGCATCAAACTGTCAGAGTATCATACGGGTTTCAGGGCCTTCACCCGGGAGGTTCTGGAGACTCTACCGCTGGAGGAGAACTCTGATGATTTTGTCTTTGACAATGAGATCCTGGTACAATCTGCTTACTTCAGGTTCAGGATCGGCGAACTGAGCTGCCCGGCACGATACTTTAAGGAAGCATCTTCCATTAATTTCAGAAGGAGCGTAACCTACGGATTCGGTGTGCTTGTCACCATAATAAAATACCTGCTCGCCGGGTGGGGGATAAAGGACTTCGCTTTTCTCAGCAGAAAAGGCAGCAGACTACAAATTAATAACAAAAAAGATTTACTTTAAAAGTTCTCGTATCCTCGCTTCGGCGTAAGGACGCGCATCGGATAGTTCATGGCCGGGCAAAGCAAGGAAGCGTCTGAAATCATCAATCGCTTCCTTCGATCTTCCTATGTTTTCGAATGTTATCCCACGGTTTAACAGCGCTTCTTTATCCGTGGGGTAAACACCCAACGCCAAAGTATAATAGCGTAGCGCTCCTTCAGAATCTCCCCTTATCAATCGAATATTCCCGAGTTTTGTATAAACTCCCGGAATAACTGTTTTCAGGGTCAACGCCTTCTCAAATTCTTTCTCGGCCACTGCAAGCTCGCGTTCGTTATTTCTATTTCTATCAAGATAGGCCTCTCCAAGGCCGGCATGAGCAAAAGGATTGTCCGGATACTGTTCAACAGTTCTGGCAAAAAGGGTTATATCATCTTTCCAGTCCAGATTCCTCTTCATCGTCATTACTGCCAGCGCCATAAATACCAACATTGCTGCAACCACACCTATCTTTCTGGCAATCTTGCCGGAAGGGAAAAATCTGACTGTTTGATCAGCAACAACAATCCATAGCCCTATGGCAGGGAGATACAGATAGCGGTCTGCAAGCGGGGCGCTTGGAAACCACATAATTCCGCTAACCGGCAGCCAAAACACCAGAGCCCAAAACACCCCAAATAAAGTAACCGGACCCCGTCCACGCGTGAACAGCCAAACAAGAACAGCAACAATACAGACCCAGACAGAAATTAAGGGAGCAGTCAATGCAAGATGATCAGAGGGCATAACATATATAGGACTAAGTGAGGTAGGAGAGATTAACGAAATGAAATACTGGGGGATGATATATAGATTATCCTGAAGACGTGTCCACAGGTCAGGAATTTTGTACAGGCCATGCATTGATCCAGACCCAAAGCCCGGGATTATACTGGTCTGAATGCCAATCTTCGAGAGCGTCATCCATCGCATGAGAATATAAATTCCCGTAGCAACCGCATAAGGGAACAGCCTCAGCGCTGCCCTGACTCCCGCTCCGGTTGCCCCCTCACGCATATGAGCCGCCTCCAGAGCAATGATAAAGGGTAATATCGCTGCGGCAACCTCTTTCGAAAAGATGCCGGCCATAAAAAAAAATGCCCCGGCAATCGCTCTGGAGATATTTCCCTTCATTACACTTCGGTAATGGAGCAAATAAGCCACAAGAATAAAGAAACTACTTAACAAAGAGTTCCGGGTCGAAAGAAAATTTACTGCCTCCGTGTTTACCGGGTGCAGCGCAAAAAGAAGTCCGGCCGCAAGCGCAACGTATTTGTGGCTGCTACAGGTCAGGGCAAGACGATAAACCAGAAAGGCATTGCCGGCATGAAGCAGGATATTCAAAAGATGCATGAGAGAGACTGTAAGACCGTGAAGACGCTCTTCCAACAGGAATGTAACAATAGTTAATGGACGATAATATGGAAGCAGCTCATAGTCACGTGTGGAATCAATGCGGCCGAAAAGGGAAAGGGGATCACCCCTCAGTGCAGGATTGGTAACAATGACATTGGTATCATCCCAGACAAAGCCATTGCCAAGAGAGTTTGCATAGACCAGGAACGCGGCAAGGGCTATCAGCAGGCCTAAAAACAGATCACTTCGTCGGGCAACGATTAGTTCTAAGCGTCCTGCAATACTTCCGTCAGTCATGTGTAATAGTAATTATAGCTCGCACTGAATTCGGCACGCAATAAGGACTTATTTCGAAAGTTCGCGCACGCGGGCTGCTGCCTGAGGGCGGGCTCCCGAGAGTTCCTCACCTGGAATAGCCAGAAAACGTTTATAGTCAGCAACTGCATCCCCATATTTTCCAAGCCTATCAAGTGCCGTAGCTCTGTTCAAATAAGCTTCAGCATCAAATGAATTCTGTTCAATTGCTTCATTATAGTGATGGATCGCACCATGGTTATTTCCCCGCAACAGCTGAATGTAGCCCATCTGTGTCCGAAGTCGGGGGAACTGGGGATCAAGAGCAAGAGCCTTTTCAAACTCCCTTTCAGCTGCGTCAAGATCACCAACCTGATCAAGGTAGGCGCATCCCAGATTGTGATGCCCCCCGGCCTGATCAGGATATTGTGCCACATAGCGCGAGAAGAGCGTAATGTCACTTTTCCATGCTTGATTTCTGGAGACTGTCAGAACCGCTAACAGCATCAGAACAATGACAGCACCAATTGCAGCATACCGCCGCATCATGCCATCATGCGACAATAGACGCACAAACTGATCAGCAATAATAATCCAAAGACCTATTGCCGGAAGATAGAGATACCGGTCGGCCAAAGGGGCACTGGGGATAGAAACGATACCACTCACCGGCAACCAGAAAAAGACAAGCCAAAAAAGCCCAAAGATTACGGCCTTGCTGCGCCCTCCGGCGAAAAGCCATACTATCATACTTATGATGCAAAACCACGCTGCTGCAAGCGGCAGTGCAAGGAGATGGAGATCATCAGGGATAACATACCGCGGGCTGACAGATAATGGCCAAATTATGGTCAGAATATACCGGGGAATAATGTACAGATTATTCAAAAGCCGTGGCATAAGACCAGAAAAAATATCTATCTGGATACCTGCCTGGGATAACGCGTTGTGCCGAAGAACAAAATAGACCGCAGCGCAAATAGCGTAAGGGAATAATCTTGCCACAGCCTTCAGCTTAGCGTTTGAAGCATAACTCCTGAGAGAAGCAAATTCGAGTGACACTACGAAAGGCAAAATCGCCAGAGAAGTCTCTTTGGAAAAAAGCGCCGCAAAAAAAAAGCCGGCCCCGGCAAAAGCTATGGAAGTTTTTTTATGGAGAATACTCCAGCTGTGCGAGAGATAAGTCATCAAAATGAAAAAACACGAAAGTAATGTGTTACGGCCACCCGCGAGAAAATTTACAGCTTCCGTGCCAAGAGGGTGAATGGCAAAGAGAAGCCCAGCCAGGAGTGCGGCATAGTTATCATAAATAATAGATCGGGCAAGTTTATAGACCAAAAAGGCATTGGCAGCATGCAAGAGGACATTGATAAGGTGCATATATAATACAGTCAGGCCATGCAGCCGCTCCTCCACCAAAAAGGTAAAGAGAGTTAGAGGACGATAGTATGGGTTCATTTCAATATCGCGGGCAACATCGATTTTGCTGAATAGAGGAAGAATCTCTTGTCTTAATACCTGGTTCTTGGCGATAACATTAGCATCATCCCATACAAAGCCGTTTTCCAGAGAATTGGCATAAACCATCAGTGCCATAATAACAACCAGAAAGCTGGAAAACTTATCTCGGCTCCTGCCTTTGGCCTTGTCAAAAGTCTTATGCAGAGAATTCGATGCGTCCATTAGGTATCATCCGAAAGTCTTTTAAAACAGCGTGTAAACAAACGGAGCGATAGCTGTTCCCTGAATCAAAACAATCAGCATGCCCAATAATATGAATACAAAAATTATTGGCAAGAGCCAGAATTTCTTTCGCTCCTTCATAAATCCCCACATGTCTCTCAATAACTCCAGCATCAGTATGGTCTCTCCATATTCTTTATAGATCTACTTGCGCTTTTCTTGCGAAAACTGAGGCAATCCGGAGCGGCTTTTGTCCGCAATGGGTCATATCCAGACAAACGCATCAACATGCCCATCGGCACAATAATAACAATAAAAACCAGACTCAACAACAGATAATTATTAAGACTCCCGGCGACCAGGGCCACTCTCATCCATCCCATATACAGCGGGCGGATACCGACGGGATATGTCAGCGAAAAAAAAAACAGAACAGCTGCCACAATCCATGGCCATACAGGGAATGATACCCCAAATAACCAGGGAGCGATCAAGCCCAAAAAAGCAACCAGAAATGCAGCCATTAGAAGCCCGAATTTACGCAATTCGGCTGAATCCAGTTCCGGGATAATTGTTTTCATGTTCAATCTTGAGTAAACTCCTGCTTCCAGCCTCCCCTTTCATCCCACGAAGGCTGATGCCGTTTATCCAGCAAAATACCTTCCATAACCAGATAATCCATGTCAGTGCGCATAAAACAGCGGTATGCGTCTTCCGGACTGCATACAATAGGTTCGCCTCGAACATTGAAAGATGTGTTGACCAGCACGCCGCAGCCAGTTTCTGCCTTGAAGGCCTTCAGTAATCCATAAAGTTTAGAATTAGTTGTCCTGTTAACTGTCTGGACCCGGGCGGTATAGTCCACATGGGTAACGGCAGGGATCGCAGACCTGGGCACATTGAGTTTGTCAAGACCAAATAGACCTTCCTGTGTAGCCGTCATGGGTATGCGAAGCGCCGGCTTCACTGTATCTGTCAGTAACATATAGGGGCTGATAACTCCCCTCTCAAAATAGTCCAAAACATCTTCTTCAATCACAGAGGGCGCAAAAGGGCGGAAGGACTCCCGATATTTGATCTTCAAATTCATCATTGATTGCATCTTCACACTGCGGGCGTCGCCCAGGATGGAGCGGTTTCCTAATGCGCGCGGGCCGAATTCCATGCGGCCCTGGAACCAGCCGATTACCTTTTCCTGCGCCAGTAACTTCGCTACCTCCTCATAGAGCCCATCCTCCGTCATTTCCCTGTAAAGGGCCTGCATAGAATCAAGATAGCCTCTTATCTCCGCAGCAGAATACAACGGCCCCAAATATGAACCCTGCATCTCGTCGTAACCACTCGCCTGGCGGGGCTGCTGCAGATACTGATGCCAGACAGCGAGGGCCGCACCCACAGCGCTACCGGCATCACCGGCTGCCGGCTGAATCCAGATGTCTCTGAAAGGCCCTTCCCGCAGCAGTCGACCATTGGCCACGCAGTTCAGCGCCACGCCGCCAGCAAGGCAGAGTGCCTCTGTACCAAAATCTTTATAAACAGCTCGGGCAAGCCTCAGCACGATCTCTTCGGTAACTTCCTGGATGGAACGGGCCATATCCATCTCCCGCCGGGTCAAAGGCGATTCAGGCTTTCTTGGCGGGCCTCCGAACAGTGCTTCAAAATGCCTGTTCGTCATGGTTAGGCCAACGGGGAAATTAAAATATTTCAAGTTCAGCCGGAACGTTCCGTCTTCCTTTATGTCAATCAGATTGTCCAGAATAGTCTGAACGTAGCGCGGTTCTCCATAAGGGGCCAGTCCCATAAGCTTGTATTCCCCGGAATTCACCCGGAAGCCGCAAAAATAGGTAAATGCTGAATAGAGCAGGCCAAGAGAATGGGGAAAATCGACTTGCCACTGAGCGGTAAGCGCATTCCCGTCCCCCAACCAGGCTGAGGTCGTGGCCCACTCGCCAACTCCATCCATGCACAGAACAGCAGCCTTCTGAAAAGGGCTAGGAAAAAAGGCAGAGGCGGCATGAGACTGATGATGCTCAGAAAACAGAAGGGGTGGGGTCAGGGATTCAGCGATACCACCCACGGCAGAAAGCTCTTTTCTGAGGAGCCGTTTCAGATAAAGCTTTTCTTTGAGCCAAACAGGCATAGCCATGATAAAAGAGCGCCCCCCCCGGGGGGCACAGCTCAAGTATGTTTCGATCAATCTTTCAAACTTGATGAAGGGTTTTTCGGAATATATCAAGAAATCAACTTCAGTCAGGGATATCCCGGCAGCCTGCAAGCAATAGGAAACGGCTTGACGTGGAAAGCCGGCATCGTGCTTTCTTCGGGAAAACCGCTCTTCCTGAACTGCGGCAAGAATTCTGCCGTCTTGAAGCAGTGCTGCAGCACTGTCATGATAATACGCTGAAATACCGAGGATGTACACGGGCATCAGCTAATCTGTCCCTGCTGGGGGCAGGAATCCCTCTTTTTTTAGAAAACCATATATGGCATCACTCACTGCGGTATGCCCTGCAGGCGTCCAATGCAGGCCATTAGCAGGATATCTCTCAGCGCCATCAAGTTGCATATAAGGAATTCCGGCCCTCCGCATGACACCTTCGAGCTCTTCATGAGGTTGTATCAGGCCAACCAGCAGAAGGCTTCCCTTTTGAGCAACAAATTCATTCAGGGTACGAATGAGTGCACTGGTAGGGTTGGGCACATGAACAGGAGCAGGACTGAACGCCTTAATAAGCAGGCGCACTATGTAACTCCTCGCAAGCGTGGGATGTTGTCTGGCAAAATAAGTCAGAGACACAGGTACAGGCACTCCCCTAAGCTCCATGCCTCGTTCGTCCATCTCATAAAACGGCTTATAATATGCACCGGAACCTATACTGTTGGACGAGTTGTCAGTTTCATCATTGTCCGAACAATAGACTAAAAATACAATCTCCGGACGGTAAAAATCAAACTGATCCATAATCAGCAGCAACTCCTGGTCAGTGCTATAACCGCTGACGCCCAAATTATAAATATTCCAGTCAGGCAGGCGAGGGCGCAGCTTTTCAGTAAAGCGCTCAGAAGCCTCCACATCATACCCCCATAGAAAGGAATCCCCAAGAAAAAGCAGGCCGCGTTTGTTGCTGTTCTTTTGGTGCTCTATGTCCCTAAAGCCACGACTGTTATGAACTATTGAAATGGGTTTGCTGCCAGTGAACGTATAGGTGCTTTTTTCCCTTGGGAACCAGCCAAGTTTGTGGTCATAGCGATATAACACTGCCCGTTCCTCTTCTTGAATAATCAGGCGATCTTCAAAAAATAGCCTCAAAAATCCTTCACCAAGCAGAACAGCGATTACGACAGAAACGAACATAGTAAGCACAGTGAGCAGCCTTTGAGGCTGTACCTTTATTTTATCAGTCATGAGCCACAGAGCCATGCCTATGACAGCTCATTTTTCACTTCGTATGTCGAGCCGCTGTCTCAGCTCACGGACCCTCGCCTCAGCGTATTCCTGAGATCCGGGAACATTATTAAAGGTAGTAAGTCTCAGATAGAATTCATAATCGGCAAGGGCCTCGTCATATCTGCCGAGTTTTTCGTAAGCAATCCCCCGGTTAATTCGAGCGTCCCGCGCCATAGGCTCAAAGCTCAGAGCTTCCGAGTAGTAGTACAGCGCCTTCTCAAAATCGCCCTGCTCCATCTGTATATACCCGAGCGGGGCATAGACCGTCTGCAATTCACGATCCAGAGACAGGGCTTCTTCAAACTCCTTTTCAGCCAATACAAGGTCATTCGGTCCCCGCCTGTCAAGATAAGCACTGCCGAGATTAAGATGCCCATGTGGATTTTCTGGATACTGCTCCACTACACGTGTAAAAAGAGTCATATCGCTCCGCCAGTCCATATTGCGCCTAATCGTCAATACCGCCAGAAGCAGAAGAATAAGCGCAGCTCCGGCATAAACATACCTGCGCGCTGCATTGCGGGACGGCATTCGAAGCGCCGCCTGATCAGCCACAACAAGCCATATTCCAATCGCAGGAATGTAAAGAAAACGGTCAGCCATCTGTACACCCGAAAAAAAAACAATGCCGCTCACCGGAAGCCAGAATAAAATGAGCCACGCAAGACCAAAAACAGTGCAACTGCTGCGGCTTTTGATAAGAAGCCATCCACCGATACCGAGAATCGAAATCCACCCAATCACAAGGGGCAAAACAAAAAGGGAAAAATCGCCGGGAATGGCATACCTAGGGCTGAAAGATAAAGGCCAGACAACTGACAACAAGTAATGGGGAAGAATGTAAAAATTATTGATCAACCGCTCTCCAAGACCTGGAACGACATACATCTCACGAAGCTTTTCCGAGCTAAATCCGGGCATAAGACCTTCCTGAATACCGAGCCCCGAGAGCGTCATCCAGCGCATGACAAGGTAGCCTGCGACTGCAGCAATGTACGGCAATAATCTTATAACTGCCCGGGGCCTTGTCCCCGTCGTATTCTTGAGCAGAGGAAAAATCTCCTGAGCTACGATGAAAGGTACAATCATCAAAGCTGTTTCTTTGGAAAAAAGCCCTCCTAGTAATAAAAATGCTCCGGCAAAGGCACCAGCAAAGTTATCATGAATAACGCTCCGGCGATGACTAAGGTAGGCTGCCAGCAGAAAGAAACATGCAAGCAGCGTATTGCGGCCACCCGAAATAAAATTAACGCCCTCGGTATGGAGCGGATGGACTGCAAAGAGAAAGCCGACAAGAAGCGCAGCGTTCCCGTCGTTAATCAGTGATCTTGCAAGTCGATAGACAAGAAATGCATTCGCTGCATGAAGCAGAACATTAAAGAGATGCATCATAAAAGGATTTAATCCGTGCAGCCGGTCCTCAAGCATAAAGGCAAGGTAGGTCAGAGGCCGATAAAAGGGGAGGAGTTGCATATCGCTGGATGTATCAATAACACCGAAGAGTGAAATGGGAGATCCCCTAAGGGCAGGATTGTTCAAAACAACACTGTGATCGTCTCCGACAAAGCCGTTTTGAAGGGAATTTGCGTAAACGACAAATGCAAGCACAGCCACCGCTAAGGTATAGAGCAATTCTCTTCTTTTCTCTCCGGTCATACTATGTATATAATATTCTGAATCAGGTCTCGTTGTCATCTTGTACACCGTCTCGTCTCATCTGTAACCAGGCTTAAACAGAATATTCAATTCCGCCTGACAATTGAGCGTGCACTTACGGCAATGTACAAGCTCTTTTCGCGTTTGATTATATGTCATTGAATACCAGAATTTTTCGAGGCTGCCCTCTCTGATATTTCCTGCGGACTTACGCCAATTATACCAAGGTACGCAGGGATAGATCTCCCCATAACAATCTACAGCCAGCGAATTGTAACCTGCAAAGCACTTCAGAGGAGAAGGCTCGCCCCGAAACGAGCCAGAAAAAAGCTTCAACTGGGTCTTCGAGTTTTCGATGGCACTGCCAAAGCCTGAATTTGCAACAAGCAATTCAGTCACCTCATCTACTTTCTGCAGAAAATCCTTTGACGGTTCTGTCTCATGACTTTCATCCAGTCGGAACGTCTGCCGTGGAATAAATTCTATGCAGTCGACCTTCAGGCCCCCTGTCAGCGCAATAAGCTCTGCAACCTCCCCGATATTTTCTTCCTGCAGAACTGCAACGGTCTTGACCCTTATCGGTGCACCGATCCGGTCTCGCAGTCCGCATATAATGCCGATAGCCCTGACAGTCTTATCAAATGCCCCATGCACACCCCGGATCCGGTCGTGGGTATTCGGACACGCCCCGTCAAGAGAAATATTGATCGAGTCAACCCTGGCCTCGATAAGCGAGACCGCCATTTTCTCATCCAGCAGCGATCCGTTCGTATTAAGATGAGTGATCAGCCCGAGCTGCTTAGTATATGCCAGCAGTTCCACAATGTCCTTCCGCAAAAGCGGTTCTCCGCCTGTAAACCCGAGCCCTGAGACGCCAAGGCTCCTGAACTCCCGAATCAGACGTTTCATTCCGTCGGTATCCATCTCCTCATATCCCTTCTCGCACAGTTCCGCATCCCTCAGCGGCAGATCGCACATAAGGCAACGGAAATTGCACCGGTAGTTTGTAACCAGAGTTCCAAGAATAGGGCCGCAGAACGGTCTGCCTGCAATGGCGGATGCCTGGATGAGAAGATACTGTTTTGCACGAGATGCAAGCCAGCGCAGCTCGCCTTTTTTGAGACGCTCCCGGATAAAGTCGATATAGATTTTCCGGAACATCTCAGCCCTTTCCGATTCCCGGCTTCAGATTCGCAAGCAGACTCTGATACGCCTCGCAAGGGGTCCAACATTGAGGACAAGTTCCCTGCCGTATTTGTTGGCGCGCATCAAGCCTTTTGTTTGAAGCCCACAAATCGCCGAGGCTGAATCCGAATTCTCGTATGTTGTCGATAGGACAGTCGTAAATGCTGCAGGAATAGACCATACCGAACGGATCAATAAAGCATGACGAGGAGAGCGCCTCGCAATTCACGGGCGTCTTGCCTTCAAGGAGGTATTTGCGCGCGCATTTCTGATAGCGGCGTTCAAGGAAGCCGACAGGCGTAAACACATGATCCCGGCGAAGCCTACTGATAGGCTCAAGGACACCTGCCACCCTGCCAGGCTCAGAAATACCCGGGTGCTCCATATTGCCGTAATAGTGAGACGATGCATGCGATACATTAACATGAAGATCCCGGTAATGAATGCCAGCAACACGGGCCTGCACAGCGCTGAAAGTTTCAGAAAAGGCATTGAAGTTGGCGTCCTGGAGCGTCATACCCATGTACACCTCGAATCTTTTGCTGCGCATCTCCCTAAGCAGCCGGTAAGTCTCCACCGCCCTGTCCCACGCGCCGGATTGACCTCTTAGTCTGTCATGCAACTCGGGAGGCCCATCAACGCTGACCGTAACCATAATCCTCGGGATGCGTGTACTGCGGATAAACTTCCTGATAACCCCTGCGATAAGCTTGGTCTCGTAACCGTTAGTAGGAAAATTGAGTAGATAGAGCGAGCGGCAATTACGATCAATAATACGGAGGATCGCGGGCAGATCCTGGCGAAGAAAAATCTCACCGCCGCTGAGATTGATCCACGAAAAATGAGGTGATCTTCGAAAAAACGACTCAATCTCGTCCATTGACAGTTCAGGCGCATCTGCTTTTCGCCAGATGCCGCAGATGCTGCATTTGAGCTGACATCTGTACGTGAGGGCAAAAGTCAGCTTATAGGGAAGCGACAGATCCTGTAGATTACTCGCTAAAATGTTTTTTGCCAAATTGATCAATCGAAGCATATCAAGATCGCTTTTCTCCTGCAGACTGCGGCAGGCACACCTCTTCTATCTTTTGAAAAACCTCTTGCGCACTTATTCTGGCCATACAAGCTCCTTTGCCTGCAGGATGTCTGCATACATGAATTTTCGCATTGAAATTCGTAATGCAGGGGCTGCATTCAAGCTTCTTGTATATTGCCAGTCCGCTCTCTCCCCATGGGCCGTAGAGGTCCGGCGTATTTGGTCCATATAATCCGATCACAGGTGTTCCGAGTGCAGAGGCTATATGCACCGCAGACGTATCAGCAGAGACAACCAGTTCACTCTCTGCAATAAGAGACAAATACTCCGCGAAGTCCAGGAACCCCACTGCGTTGATAACCCTGCTCCGGTGCCGTAATGATAACATTATCTCATCTGCTATGCTGGCCTCACAATGCAGGCCGGTCAGCACAACGGTGATATCGCCGCGCCCAGTCAGAAGATTAGACAACTCTCTAAGCGATGCAGCTGGCCACCGTCGCTCAGCGAAATTATCACTCGTGCCGATATGCAGAATAATAGCCCTTCCCTCAATGCCGAATCGACCTAAAATATTCCCGCTAGTCCTCACGATTGAGGGATCTCCCGGAAAAACTTCCTGAGCTGCGTGCCCTCTACCCGAAGCTGCGCCAGCAGCCCGAGCCAGCAATACGTAGGACTGGGTAACATGAATGCAGTCATCATACTGCACCGGCATGGTATACATACAATGCCGATGCTGACCCTCGGTGCAAAATCCTATGGATTCGGGGATTCCGGAGACTGCACAGAGCACGGCAGAAAACCGCGCAAACTGCTCAAAGTCGATCACTAGATCGTAATCATTCATTCTCAGACTCCGAAGAACGTTGAAAGAGCTGCGGATAAATCCAATGCCCCGGTGAGTATCAATGACATGAATATTCCGGAAAATCCGAAGGGTAGATGCCGCCTTCAAATTCGGCTGAAGAGTTAGCAAGTCAATATGGCTCTCTGGATACCGGCTGCGCAGGGCATTCAATGCTGGAAGCATCATAAAGAGATTGCCGATCCCCCAAAACTTCATCACCAGAATACGCCTGCATTCCTTATTTTCTATTTCAGATTTGTGTATACTTCGCGCTCTGAATAGGCTTAGAACCTGAAGCAGGGGTATCCCTGCATACTCATCGATATATCTGATCAGTTTCCAGTTCATGACATCAACGTATCGTCCCGCCCCGGGTAGTTATGATAAAGTTTCCTGAAATTTATGCCAATGCCGAGGATTCCGAACAGGCTGCCGACCACATATCCAATACCGGATGCAATAATTGCGACAAAGGTGACAGGAACTTCCCTAAGCCTGCCGGAATAACGCACGGCTTCTACCATCACCAACAGGCCGCAGGTCCCGAGGATACCCCCGCACAGAAGCCAAAAGAGACTGTTGACAAATCCCAGTGCAGCCGCTGCCACCAGGATTGCTCCAGCTAAAGGAGGGACAAACAGAGGCAAATTGCCCAAGGACCTGTCAGATTTTGCAATGGAATAGATTGAATAGCCATGAACAAATCTCTGGCCCCAGTAGTGCATGCCCAATTGACGATTATGGTGATAGACGACAACATCTTTGTCAAAATATATTTTGCCCCCATTCCGCTGAATACGGTGACAGAGATCACGGTCTTCTCCTGTACGAAGTTTTTCATTAAACAGACCGACTTCATCCACAATCCGTCGGGAAAGAACCAGATTACAGGAATGAAGATTCCGGCAATACCGGCTTATGGACAGAGTCTTTGCAAAGGCCATGTTACCCGACACCAGCACAGAACGGCTCGCATTTCCTACAGCTCTGTTCAGAAACGGTTCATCAGGAGGTGAAACATTCGGCCCTCCCACAGCCCATGCGCCGGTGGCTTCAAACGCAGTAATGGCATTTCTGAGCCAGTCCTGACGGGGATAGGCATCTGAATCAACGAGGGCATAAAACGCCGCATCAGGATATCTGCAGAGTGCTATGTTCCTCTTTGCCGCGATGTTCAGAGCTCCGGTCGGATGGATAAGAACATTCGAGCAAAACTCATCAGGCAGCGTTAAAGGATAATCCGGCAGCAGCACGATTTGGTAATTCGTGTAATCCAGCCGAGTACAGCCGCACAGGCATTCAAAGACATAATCATTAAACGATATGCACGGAACTACGATCACAACAAAGGGATCCGTCATCTACCCTTCTTCAACAATCTGCGAAACAGGCCAGGATAGTACGAGGGTGTAGTCATAATAGTCACCGTCCATGCACACTCATATGTGCAACTTCTGCAAGACATGTCCCCATGACCGTCATCAGTGCGTCTGCTTTTCCATATAGACATAAAATCCATATTGTTTGCTCGAAGGCTTCCAAGGCGGCTGTCTCGTCCAAATACCTCACAGGGGAGCAGATCACCATTAGCTGCAATCACTCCAAACAGCGTCCCGGCCCGGCAGGATGCCCGTGAGCGTGGAACTGAACTCGAAGCTGTCAGACAGTCGTTCAACATAGCATTTTTCGCATTCCTGGTACGCTCCCAGAGCCGGTGACGGATCGGATAGTCGATATGCCGCTGATCCTCGGCAATTCGGGAGGAAAGTTCATTATAGGCGCTAAGAACAGCCGTTCTATCTTTGAGCTCCTTCACAACACCCTCCCGCCGCATCAGAATCGGAGAAAAGAATAGAATCCCTCTTCCTTTCAACTCGTTATACACTTCCAGAATGTCAGCGGCGTTCAGGGGTGTTACCGTCAGTGCAATATCAGGCATCAGGCGTTTATCTTTCAATTCTTCGACCATACGATAGGTCTGCAGTGCCTTCCTGTACGCGCCCGGCACACGCCGGTTCGTATCATGGCGCTCCTCATGGTGGTCAAGAGAGATTGAAATCTTGATCCTGCCGGACAGAGATTCAGCGGTCCATTTCCTTAGAAATGACTCCACAGCATCCACCTGGGTCCCGTTGGTCGTAATGATTATAGAACGTGCAGAGGTATTGTTGAGATAGGCCGCAACAATCTCAAATAGGTCCTCACGCAGAAAGGGCTCGCCTCCGGTCAGATTCACATTATAAAGACATGAACCCATTGTCCTGGTCATCCGCCTGATCTCATCAATAGACAACTCTTTGTCCTGAGGGCAGGCATTGCTGAAATCTAAAAAACAGTGGCCGCACCGGGCGTTGCACCGTTCCGTAACGAAATGCACAATACTGAGTGGCTCTCTTCTTGTGATAAATGCATTCACGCCAATTCGTGTCAAATTCAAGAGAGGCACTGTGATCACATACTGCCTTCGGGCATCATGCTCAGCCTGAAATCCTCGTTGGCAAGATCGGTTCTTCCAAGTTCCTGATATATAGTGCCTCTTTCCCGATAATAAAGCTGCCTCATTGGTGAATTATCGGTCAACAACGCGCTGCTGAGATCAGCTATTGCAGCTTCAAGATCTCCCAACTGTCTAAGGATCCAGGCACGCTGAAAATAGATTGTATGCATCTCACCGTATCCCTTGGCAGTAGCTATCTCAACAGCCTTGTTCATGTCAGTCAAAGCTTTTTGGAATTCGCCTTTTAGCCCATAACCTATCCCGCGCTGAAAATATACCCTCCCCACAGTGTTCGGCTGGAGGTCGATAGCCCGTGTCCAGAGAGTCACATCGTCTTTCCAAAAGGAAATCTGCTGGATCGTGCAGTAGCAGCCGAGCAACAGGAGAAGAAATGTCCCCGCCCCAATTAAAATGCGGACAAGATACGACCCGGAAAATCTAACAAAAAAAACAGTAATACCAAGGGCTGCCAGCATTGCCAGGGGAAGACCCGGAAGATAGGTAAATCTGGCTGCCATCGCGGTAGGTCCTACTGCAGTAATTCCAATAACCGGAAGCAGGGTTATCAGATAAATCAGCCAAGTGACAGTAAAAACCGGCCGGCGTTTAACAGTCAGAACACAACATATTGTGACTGCAACAAAAAAGAAAATCGGCAGAGTATACTCCATGCCTAACTTTGTGATATTGCCGGGATGCAAATAGAAAGGGCTCAGATCAAGAGGCCAAACCGTTAGCCGGAGATAGGCCATGATTGATTTCAAGGCATTCAGCATGCGAGATGGCATATCCGAGCGCTCAAGCGGGATCATCTCCACTGTCTGCGAAAACATGGTAATCACTGCTGCGAAACCTGCAAGAACAACAAGGGGGATTTTCTCAAGGAGCAGCGTAGGAAAAGTCTTCCTGTGAACCCTCCTGAGTGGAAACCAGTCCAGCACCAGAAGCACCAGAGGAAGCGTCACCAACATGGATTTGCTAAGCAGCGAGAGACAATAAAAACCAATCGCAAGCCAATAATACCGGGAGACCAGAAAAGAAAATTGATTTTCAGCAGAGCCTATCTGATTTACTGTCATCCGCGTATACCTCAGATAGGCAAAAATCGCAGGGATTCCAAAGAAGAAACTCAAAACATCTTTTCGCTCGGCAGCCCAGGCAACTGACTCAACTCTCAGCGGGTGCAAACCAAAAAAAAGCGCTGCCATCAGGGAACAATAAATTATATTCGAATTGTTCAGAATCCTGGCCTTATTTACTTCGGAATATGTAACGGCAAGATATATTTGCAGGAGTTCCAAGGAAAGCAAAAAAAACATTCCTGTATTTAACGCATGAAGTGCATTATTGGTAAGATGATATCCAACCGGGTTCAGTCCCCAAACGGCATAGTCCACCGCATATGAAAGCCATGTCAGCGGTGCCCAGTAATTGCAGTAAAACGTGGTAAAGGCCCAACTGACCGTCTCAAAAGAGAGATTTCTGATATATACATTGTCGATAATATAGCCGGAATCGTCCCAGATGAGCAGTTCATTATTAAGGTCGGGGATAAAACAGACAAACGAAAGAATTACTGCCACAAAGAAAGCTCCGTAAATCTTAAATCTGTCGGATATACTCTTCACCTCATTATAGCCAGACGATCTCGAATTCACTGGCACAAACCATAGCAAAAGACGCGCACCGAAAAGAATCTATGGCCCTGCATACTATTATTTGAGAAGTCTTTTTTCAGCAACTTTCTTTCTCTCGGCCTTCCATTTTTCATAGGCGATCTTATATCCCTGCCGGACCGGGATCTGGTTCATAAGCGACAGAATATGAGCTTCAGGAAACCCCGCCCAGGGGATATTGAACATATGCTTCAGCACCCTCCCCAGCCGCAGCACTTCCAGTGAGGTCTCATAGAACAGCTCTTCCCGCACCTCTGGCGTCATGGCCGGGTCCGGATGATCAAATAGCGCATATGCCCCGGAGTAGTATTCCCAGCCCATTTCCTTGTAAAGGTATGGCTCATACTGCTCGCGAAGTCTCGTTCCCGGGTAAGGTACGACCAGGGATGGATGCATGCTCACGCCCAGACGGTCCGCCAGTTCCACAGAGCGTTTGAAATCCTCCAGAGAATCATCCCGGCTTCCGAGCATATAGAAGAGAGACACATCAATGCCGTGGTCCCTTATGGTTCGTACTGCCCGTTCCCGATCCACGCCGATCTTTCCATCAGCACCGTAAGCCTTCAGACTTTCATCGGACATGGCGTCCCACCCGACCCAGACCGTTCGCATGCCGCTCTCGCGGGCAGCATTCAGCATGCGTGATCCCTCTGGCGATAAAACAGGTCTAAGACTGCCGAAGCCCATCCATTTCTTCTTGCTGCCTTTCAGTGCAGTGAACAGGTCAATGGCCCTCTGCGCCTGACCGACCCACCAGATGTTCTCGTCGCCGTTGATATACATCTTTTCGGGAATTGCAGCCACATCGCGCACCACATGATCTATCGGACGGAAGCGTACCTTTGCACCCCAGAACGGTTTTACGGAGCAAAATGCACAATTGTAAGGGCATCCCCGCGAGGTGTTCACAATCCGGAACTGATGCTTGCGTTTGCCCTGTAGAAGCCCGTACAGAGGCGTAGGGAGATCATCAAGGGATATCTGCTCCCCGCGATAAAATGGTTTTAACTGACCGCTGCGGAAATCCCGAAGAACCTCAGGCCAGACAGACTCTGCCTCACCGATCACCACCGCGTCGCCATGCTGCTTGGCTTCTTCAGGCATGGCAGAGGCATGCATATTGCCAAAGACGATCTTGATTCCCTTCACCCTCAGCTTTGCCGCTATTTGGTATCCCCCCACGGCTGTTGGAGTCAGGATGCTTATGGCCGCAAGGTCGCACTCCAATCTCTCAATGGCCTCGGGGTCAGCACTGGCACTGATCAACTCGATCTCGATGTCAGGATCTGCACGGCGGGTAAGTGCTGCCAGATACTCGAGACTCGGCGGAGCCACCGGCGTCCAGCCAAAGGGAAGCGGAGGGAAGATTATGGCAAGTTTCATGCGTAGCTATCAGCCATCAGTGGTCAGTTATCAGCTTTCAGTCTTCGGATAAAAGAAGTAAGCATTCGTTTCACATCGACTACCTCTTCGGAAAGTCTTTCATAAGAAGAAGTCTTCAGTAACTTGATTTCATGGGAAAGAAGCAACAGATATTCAACTTCACTTGCAGAACCGGCTGCAATATGAAGAAACCGTGCAAAGTCAGGTTTTCCACTTCTGCAGCAACCCTCTGCTATATTAGCAGCAACGGAAACACTTGCACGTCTTATCTGGCTTGTTAATCCATATATCTCTTCTTTAGGAAAGCTCAAGGTAGCTTCATAAATTGCAACAGTCAATGCATGGCTCTTCTTCCATACCTGTAATTCTCTAAAATTCTGCATTTTTCACAATGATCCCTCAGTAGTATTTAGTTTTCAGTAACTGATAACTGACTACTGTTGACTGACAACTTTTTTCTTCTAATGTTCTATCCGGAAACCGCTATGGAACGTCTCCATCGAAAAAGGAACACCCCAATAGCTGATGATCATCACAACAACAGCGACCAGAGAATATATAGCCAGCTTTCTGCCCCGCCATCCAAAGGTTATTCTCAGATGCAGATATATGCCATAAATAAGCCAGGAAATAAGGGACCAGACCTCAACCGGGTCCCAAGCCCAATAGCTGCCTTTTACCGTATTCGACCAGTACGCTCCGGATATGATCATCAGCCCATACATGATGAACCCGCCCGAAACGAACCGGTAACTGAGGTTATCGAGAGCCTGCAGTTCAGGCAGTTTTTCGTAAATCCCACCGGATCTTTTTTCTTTGAGGAGATAAAATAATCCAAAACCTGCTGCCATCAGAACAGAAGCAAAACCTGTTGTCGCTCCGATGATATGGACCCAGAGCCACCAACTCTGCAGAGCAGGCGCAAGCTGGGTTGCGACATCCTTCATAAGCGTTCCGGCCCACCCCATCAGGACAAAAGAAACCGGCATGACCAGCACTCCCAGCGGTCGCACCTTTTTTATGCTGAACTGAAAGACCAGAAAGATCAGCATTGTCGTGAAGATGCCGAATGTAATCGACTCGGAGATGGTAATAAAAGGCTCAATGCCGCCCGCCATCCAGCGGAGAGCTATTGCTGCAGTATGGGGAATAAACCCGGCAAGAGCGCTATACAACCCGGCAAGAAAGAGTTTATCCTGTCTGGCAATGAGACCGAAAATATAGCTGAATGTGCTTATGCCATACAGTCCAACAGCTGCCCAAAAACATACAAGTTCAGGTTTCATATAATCACCTCAGGCAAATAACTTTATCCAATTCATTATTTAACCACAAGTGCAGTCGTTAAGACAATTGCAACCCCGGATAAGCTTTCAGCTGTCAGTTATCAGCGTTCAGTTGGGAGCAGACACAAGGGGAACTGGCAATCGAAAACTGACAGTTCGGCGCGTCAGAGATATTTCTTGCTACAGGCCCCGTCGTTTTGTCTAATGTCTCAGTCTGCTGCCTTTATTGCTGACGCTGAGCTGACTTACTGTTTGCTCCCTAATTGCAAAAAGCTGATTACTGACGGCTGACAGCTGATGGCTGATTTTTCTTCCTCATCCTACCGATGAACGTAATAATCATACCTCCCAGTCCAACCCATAAACTTGCAAGCACAATCGGCTTGCCGGGTTCATAACGCACCATCATACCAACCCAGTAGCGGACCTCCTTTACAGAAAGAAGGTGCTCTCCGATATCAAACATTGTTCCGATCGCTGCCTTTCCGTCGGCAAGTGGTTTCTCCCCTTCTTTGATAATCTTATTATGCTGCCAGATCCGAAAAAAAACCTCTCCCGCTCTCTCCTTAAGCCTGGAGGGTACATATATTGTCTGCATCGCAAAGAGAGGCTTAGCCGGCGGTTGAGGAAAAGATAAATTTCCAGGGCCATCTTTTGTGCCGGTCGCATAGAGAAATGATTCATCCTTCTGTCTGAGGCTCTGAAGCGGAACATACGCGCCATATAGCTCTCTCCCAAGACTGTCATAGAGCACAATAAGGATAGAATATCCCTCCTTATCATTATAGTAAGTAAACCCCCTATAATCGAAATTGTGCGTAATATAAATAATGCCTTTTTTCTTGAAACTTCCTTCGCCCACAGCTATCTCATAGGCTGCCCTCTTGTCATTTCCCTCAACTTTGTAGCCTGTATACATTTTAATAAGCGTCGTCTCGCCCTTCAGCCTGGAAAAATCAAACAACCGGCCCTGATATATAACATCATAGCTTCTGGGATCTCCGTTTGGAAGAGTTTCACCTTCAGTCAATCTGATGATTCCGCGAAAGTAATACAGACTGTTATAGATAATACCGCCCAACATAAAGACAAAACTCAGATGAAAAAGTATCATTCCGAACGAGATGAGCGTCACCTTCCTGCCCCATATTCGGCCGAAAAAACAAAATGCAACATTTACGACAAGCATGACAAGAAGACTGTTAAACCACAGAGTATTAAATATAACGTTCCATGCTCGTTCACCCTTGAAAACCGTAGCGCCAACAAGGCAACAGGCAAGAATAGCGATAAGCAAACTCATGGCGAGCTTCACTGAAGAGAAAAAATTATATATTTTCCGTAGTATCATACGATTCTCCTGATCATGAAAAAAACGAAATTCTGACTGTGCAGAGTGTTTGTCGAATCCAAATTAGAGTGTCAGCTTCATCTCATTGTTCTGACCAACTGACTACTGATAAACGAATGCTGAGGGCTGGTAGCTGTTTCCTGACAGCTATTTCTCTTCCAGTTTCTCCACCTTCCATATTAATTGATTTCCATTCTTCACCCCGTAGGCGACTGATTTTCCGTCAGCAGTAAATACCGGTTCAAATATCCGCTCATATGCGGGATGCTGTCTGATTACTTTGCCATTCGTATCGGAGACCACCAGGAAGCGTTTTTCCCCCTTCCGTGCCCGGTACACCACCTTCGTTCCATCAGGGCTAAACTGTTGTGAAGAAATATTGTCAAAAGAAGGCCCCTCCTTGCCACTGATCACCACAAACCAGTTTTTCCCTTTCCTTGCGGCATATACATACTGACTGCCATCCCTGCTATATTCAATGGCGATGACCTCCTCGTACGTTTTTCCTTGTTCCCCCTTTGCAAAAGCCGGGTGCATGTAGAATCCCTCACGGGTAGCTAAAATCACAGCCCCCCCAGAAGAATCTGGCCGAATAATAAACGGTCCTGAAGGCTCGCCCTCCGGGAGAGGTTCCTCCTTGCCGTTCAAAACCAGCACTCTCCTGCCGCCGGTTGTCGCAGCATAGGTTACAGTAGCGTCAACATTCCCAAATGCAAGGTTAGCCAATTCGTCATATAGTGCCCCCTCCTTGACAACATCAGGCTGGTTTAAATTAAGTTCAATTACTCTCTTTTTATTGTTCTTCTCTTGTATAACTGCTGCAACCTTGCTTTTCACCTGCTTAGCCATAATAAATAGAAAATCATACTCCTTTATAACCTGCTTTCTGAACTCCAGATCGCTGATGACCAATCTCATCTTTTTATTTCCATAGGGATTTTCGACAAAAGCAATTCTCGTAGCCTCGTCATTGAAGACCGGCTTCTCAAAATACGAGCTGCAGGCTGCGCTTCTTTTGTCATTGTCGACGACAATATGCCATTTATTCTTCTGTTTAATTTCATAGGCAATGTGCCTGCCATCACTGCTGAATACAGGCGGTCCTACATCCTCGAACGGTCCATACTCCTTATCGTTCACAACCATAAACCAATCACTATTAGTTTTGGCGCCATAGGCAACTCGTTGGCCATCAGGACTGATTGTGAGAGTATAATCATACAACTCCTTATATGATTTACCCGGTCTGCCATTATGCACAACATGCATAGTTTCGCCTACTTTAGCCAGATATGCGACACCTGCTCCATTTTTACTGAACTCTATCTGAAAGACCGGTGTAGGATCTTGGGAAGCCGAATGCCCTGCCGCAGGCGTTGATGAATGCGGCTTCTCGTGATCAGCAATTGTTGCTATGACGGTCGTTGCAGTGACAACCTCATTTGTCTGCTTCTGTGGCAGTGCCTCTCTTTTACAGCCCAATACAGAAAAAAACAAAACAAGACACATACATGCCCATGTGAAATTTAGAAATAATATTCTGCTATTCATTAAACTCCTCACTTTATACCATTGTTTTATGTCGAGTTGAGCTAAAAAAAGCCCCGCCCTTGCGGGACGGGGCTTTTTTTAGCTACTGAGTTATTTGGTTTAGTATACGCCGCCCGGTCCATAGGAGGTCATGCTGTTTCTGGAGCAGGCAGGCGTTCCACCGCCACCGCCATAACCTGTACACTGCTGGGTATAGGTAGTTGCTCCAACCTGGCGAGGATTCTGCACATATGTGCTGCC